>JAFIES010000135.1 GCA_020832415.1 Balneolaceae bacterium
TACCATGAATATTTTCTTTCTGTTTGATGGAAAACTGGTTACACCTCAGCTTGGCGGAACTGTACTTCCGGGAATTACCCGCCGCTCGGTTCTGGCACTTGCAAAAGAGTGGGGAATTGAAGTTGAAGAGCGAAAAATTTCAATCAGTGAAGTTATCGAATCGGCTGAAAATGGCTCCCTGAAAGAGGTATTTGGTGCGGGAACTGCTGCTGTTATCTCTCCGGTAGGATTGATTCATCATCAGGGCAAAACCATTACACTGGATCAGGAAAAAATCGGGCCATTTGCCAAAAAGATGTTCGATACAATTACCGGTATACAGTATGGAAAAGTTGATGATGCACACAATTGGGTTCACTCCGTACAAGTAGGTTGATCTGTATAATTGTAAAAGATTGAGAAGGGGTACTGTAGTTTCTTTATACGCAAAGACTCTTCATTTCGTTTTTCGTATATTGTCTATATAAACCGGAGCTACTATGAAAGCCTACACTTTCCTTCTCATTTTCCTCGCAGCATTTTTAGCCGTTAGCTGCGCCACGTCTGAATCTACAACAAACAATGAACTCAGGCAGGTTCAACAACCTATCGATGTAGTAAACGATGATAAAGACTACTTCCGTGATCTGGCCGATTACCTGCGCAGGGTTCCCGGTGTAAATATCACCGGATCCGGTAATAATCAGCGGGTTACAATAAGAGGGATCTCATCAATCAACTCGGGAATTGAACCACTTTTTCTGATTGATGGCTTGATTGCAGGAACCACCTACATGGAAGTGAACAACCGAATAAATGTGCGCGATATTGATTACGTACGGGTTTTGAAAGGTGCTGATGCGGCCATTTACGGTGTTCGCGGAGGAAATGGTGTGGTGATGATTGTTACTAAAACTACAAATTAACAGTTAAAATACCGTTATATCCCGATCTCTATCTGAAATCTCAGGTACCAGTTTTTTCTGTCATCTCTGATGCTCCACTCTTCAACTGTGCTGGTAAGCTCTGCCTGCAGTTTCAGTGAATGCTCCCATATATATTTTGTCAGCCCGAGACTGTACTGCTCTATGGATGGAGCCAAATCTTTAATAGATGATGATGGTGTTTGAGTGGAGTATCTGCCGATCAGCTCATAGTTGGATGGAAACAGGTAGCTCAGCTGAAAATCAGCGCCGCGGCCCGCAAATATAAATCGCTGTTCCGCTTCATTTGATGGATTTACAGTGATTGGCTCATCAGCCGATCGCGTGAGGTACGCTGTTTGAAATGCCCATCCGTTGTACTTAAGCATAGCATCCAGATGAATAGAGGTAAGATCACGAGTTTCAAAAAGCTCATCCCCAAGCTGCCCTCTTGTTCGCTGAACCCCTTGATTTAAGTGATATGTTCCGGCGAGTAACAGTTTTGGTGTTTGCTCCCTGGCCAGATCACCCTCAAACAACATGCCATTGTTTTTAAATACACCAAATGGGAAAAATTCCACTCTCCCTGTGTAGGCAAGATTTGTATCGGGATTTCGGGTCCAGTTTCGCCCATCTCCCGTACTTATGGCTGTTTTAATGTTGTATGATGTTCGATTTTCATCCTCATTCAGATAATAGATCAGAGTTCCAAAATCTCTGTCGATCGTAAATCTTGCATTGTTAATTGAGCGGTCTGTTAATTGCAGTGCCCCAGATGAATTTACCCGCTGCCTGTTACCGGGTAATTTTGTCTGCCCAAAACCGATACTCCAGTTTCTGTTGGGCTGATAGAACATCACGGCATCCCGAATGATGTTGATGTTATCCCCTTCGCTCAGCTCTCCGACATCACCGGGTGCAAAAGAGAGTTGAATCGCATAAAGAAAACGCGGATCTCCCACAAAACCATCAAACCGAAGCCGCATGCGGCGCACAACTCCCTCTATTGCATCGTCCCCATCATCATGATTGATATACGAAACCCTGTTCTGCATTCTGAAACGGATATTCAGGCGGAATGTGCTGTCAGGCGTGGTTAACCCAAGCCCTGATCCGTAGCTGTAAAATGGCAGAGCCGGGAATCGCAGGTCATCACCAAATTGCCCCGTTCGCTCTTCTTCTTCTGTTTGCGCAAATACTGTTGTTGAAAAAGCAGCGATACAGCATATCGCCAAACACACTATCCGGATTTTCACTCGATCATCTGTTTATTTTAAAATATCGGCCAGTCGAAAGTAGGAATATGGCCATCAAAAGAAAAGAGGTGAACGGTTAATCGGGTCGACCAACTGTATAAAATTTACTTGTCATAGCGGGTGTTTCACTATTTCCGTCAAGACTCAGATCAATTCTGCCCAGCCTTACACCGCTATGACCCATTTGTGTGATGACTGTTTTACCACCGGCAGGATTATCAACGGCTGCAGGTTCATCTAAAAAAGTGTGCGTATGTCCACCGATGATTAGATCGATTCCACCTACCTGGTTTGCAAGTTTCCTGTCATCAATTCTATCGTCATTATAGTGATAACCCAGATGGCTCAGGCAAATCACATAATCACACTGATTATGCAACCGTAAACTTTGTACCATTCTCTCTGAAACCTGAATGGGATCGAAATAGCGAACATCCCCGTATAAACTGCGATCTACCACACCCTGCAGGCGTATTCCAAGCCCGAAAATACCAATTCGAAAACCATCCAGCTCTCTTATCAACTGGCGTTGTATGAATGGATTGAGCGGTGTATCTCGTGCAAAATAGTTTGATGCCAATATCGGGAAGCCGGCTTTTTGTGCAGCTTCTGCAAACCCTTCAGGCCCGCGGTCAAACTCGTGATTTCCAACTGCCATCGCATCGTAGTTCATTTCGGTCATCAGTTTCAGGTCAACGGAGCCGCCGTAAACATCAAACCATGGGGTACCCTGAAATACATCACCTGCATCGAGCAGAAGTACATTTTTATTTTGTGAACGTATTTTTTTAACAAGTGATGCCCGCTCTGCTATACCACCCAAACCGGCAAATTCTCTCGCGTTCGATGGAAACGGGTCGAGCCGGGCGTGGGTATCATTTGTGTAGAGAATAGTAACTGCAGATGATGAGAAGTTGTTTGTTTGTAATCCTGCCAGCGGGCCTGAAAGAATTGCCCCTGCAGAAAAGAGTGATGCCTGTTTCAAAAAATCTTTTCGTGAAATCATCGCCGAATTCTCCCGTCTCTGATGTCATAAATTTCACTGAGATAGCCAAAATAATCTATATAGATATGCCTGACTGAAAGATCCAGGTCCTGCCGGTCAACTGCCTCCCATAGCGCCGGAAATGCATCACCACCATTTGCTGCCCAGCTGGTAGTAGCCACACGATAGTGCCTTTCAGGATCAATCACTTCTGCATTTACCAAAATGCCTTTTGCATTTCCTTCCGGTGTAATTGTATATCGCACTCCGCTTATTGGCGCACCACCTAACGATGCATTCTGCTGAACCAGTTCAATTACCTTTTGGCCGGTGAGGGTTAGAATAACGAGATTATTCTCATACGGCATAAATTCATAAATATCGCCAACAGTTATTGTACCGGGCTCGAAGAATAACCTGAATGAGCTGTCTCCAATCACACCAATGTGTACCTGCCGTCCCAGTTCGTTTGCGCCCCGTATTCGCAGAGCATCAGCCACAATATTACCAAGTGTGCTTTCGGGCTGATTAAATCGAAGGGTGTCTTTTACTACTGCAACGGGTCTGCCCATTTCCCTGTAGAGATCTGCCCGGTATCCATCAAGCATATGGCTGATTTCACTATCCGGATTAGGGTATTCAAGCTCCGGCTCCTCTTCTACTGTTGCTGTACTGTATAAAGCGCAGCCGGCCAGAGATAGGGATAAGAGTAGTGCCGGAATAATTCGCATAGAGATTACTTATCGTTGCTGCCTGAAAAAATTCATCATTAAATCAGCTAATCCCAGCAATTTAAAATCGGAAGGAACCGATGTTTTGGACCGATCAAAACCGGACCGTTTTACAGACAGTGCCTCTGCTTTCATCACTTTCGTATCTCCTCTGAACACTTCAATCAAAAGCGGAAAACTGTTGCTGTTCATCACCATCTCTACCGGTATTTCGTGATCGAACTGCAGTGTGCCCGTGGAGTACCAGGCATCGAGAAGAACTCCCCAGTTCACTTTAATTCCATCTGTGAGCCATACAGAAATGTATTCGTCATCAGTATCACCCTTCAGGCGAAATTCATGCGTTGTGTAACCATGTATTTGCCTGGTCTGGCCGGTTTCCGTTACTTTTTCATCCCATGGAAATGGTTTTCTTTCAGCCACTTCCTGTCTGCCCTGCATTCTGTTCATGAGGGTTACAAGGCTCTCAAGCTCGGTTTTTGCAACTTTCAGGCCTTCTTTTTCATCTGTTATCAGAATAAAATCCTGTAGATCATTCCGAACCAATACACCGCGTGCACTTAAGCCGGCCATCACATTCATTGATACGTTTGAATCAACAAAAATGCGATTATTATTGAACGTTAAGCTCATACTGGTTGTCTCGCTCAGCGGACTTTCAGGGTTGTGAATCAGATACGAAATTTCTCCTTCAAACAGATTTCTATCCGATCCAAAAGAGAAAATAAGGGCAAAAATTAAAGCCGGAATGGTAAGAATTTTCATGTTGTACCTAAGTTTTGATATGCATCATTATCATCGAAGTGTATCCGGTTGAATCACATTTTTCAATCTTTGTTTCAGGCTTCCAGTTCAATTTCCTGCGCCATCTCGATATTTACTTTGTGAATCCATGCTCCAGCCACTATATCATCACCTTCATAACAAACAATGGCTTGACCCGGGGTAATGGCTTCACGGCCTGCTGGAAAGTTCACCTCAATTTCGTCATCCGATAGTTGTTTGATGGTGCCAATTGCTCCATCATCATTGTAGCGTATTTTACCGGTGATTTCCATCTCACCACCCGGAATTGAAGGGTATTTAATAAGATTAAGCTCCTTTGCACGGCATGTGGTACTGATGAGATCTTCTTTCTCACCCACCGTGATAACATTATTTACAGCGTCAATGTGTGTTACGTAAACAGGTTTGCCCATCGGCAGATGCAATCCCCGCCTTTGACCAATCGTATAGAATGGAAACCCTTTGTGCTCGCCAAGAATTTTACCAAACTTATCAACAAATACTCCGCCGCTTACTCTCTCTTCAAGGTCATCCACTTTGTCTTTTAAAAAGCGATGGTAATTGTTGTCCGGAATAAAACAGATTTCGTATGAGTCGGGTTTGGTTGCCACATTCAGCAGACCAAAATCTTCAGCAAACTGCCTGATTTCTGTTTTCCTGTATTTCCCTAGAGGAAAGATTGTTCGCTCAAGATGTTTTTGTTCTACACCCCACAAAGCGTAAGACTGATCTTTCTTGTGATCTTTGCCCTTTGAGATCACATATCGCCCATCTTCTTCGCGAACATTTGCATAGTGACCCGTTGCAATATAATCACACCCAAGATTGTCGGCTCTTTTTAGCAACGCAGCCCATTTTATGTGTGTATTGCATAAAACACATGGGTTTGGAGTTCGTCCGCTGGTATAATCTTCAATGAACCGATCAATAACCCAGTTTCCGAACTCGTCGCGAATATCAACAATGAAATGTTTGAAGCCGTGTCGCACTGCAATTTGGCGGGCATCGTTCATGGACTCAACCGTGCAGCAGCCCGTTTCTTTGCCATTATCACCACCACTTCGGTGATAATCCCATGTTTTCATTGTAATTCCGATTACTTCGTATCCCTGATTATGCAGCATTACTGCGGCAACGGAAGAATCAACTCCGCCACTCATTGCTACAAGAACACGTCCTTTTTTGCTCATAGTTGGCTTACATTAAATTAGCCTGTAAAAATAACACTTTTTTATGTAAATGGTGTAAAGCTCAGTAAACGGTTCAAACAGAACATTCTTGCCTCTCTTTTTAACCCGCAAATAGTCGATCATTCTCTTTTTATTCTCTCAGATTTTTGCCCTTGTTCTTAATTCAAACAAAGAAATTTATGCTGATTTAAATATATAATAGACTAAATAATGTTTTTATTTCTTATTAAAACAACGCACTACTGAAATTTATCATATCCGTATAAATATATTTCATGATGATGAAATATATTGTTGATAAATTACGCTTGTATGTGAATAGACAATCTGTCTGTGAACACCCCAAAACAATAATCACCAAGGTAATCCATGAATATAAAATCCTACCATTTAATATCTTTAACCGCCGTTCTCGCATTCGTGCTTGCAACAGGCTGTTCAGATAGTTCCACCTCAGTTGCAGATAGCTGCAACATTTCCTTACCGTCTGAGCTTGCACCCGTAATGTTCGAAGACACCTATTTCCAGGATCAGAATATTCCGTTTGAAGAGCAGTACTCCACTTATCTGGAGGTTCAATCAGTAGCAACCGTTGCAACATCATTGATGTCAACCATGGGTCCACTCGGAATTGGCTCGAATTTCTTAATGCTTATTCAGGCACTCAGCATTAACCCTACAGTTGATGGCAATTCATGCAACTGGTCGTTTCAGGTTCCGGCAGGTATTGAAGGCGGAGGTGGTTCGATAACCATTATCGGTATACCAGTAAATAACGGTGTGAACTGGGAAGTTAGAATTCAGGAAGCGGGTTCATCAACAGCAATACCGGTTCTGCGCGGATTTACGTCTACTGACAACAGATCAGGCGAGTGGAGAATTTATGATGAAAGTTCGCCCAACACCCCGGCGATGGTTTATACCTGGCAAATACAGTCGCAAAATGTATATTCTACGAATGTATCCGGCAGCGGTAGTGATGGTTTTCCAACATTAAACTACGAGAAGAACGGCCCTGAAAACTACCTTACTTCTCTGCAAGGTTCGGAAGAGCTGAACGCTTACTGGAACGAAAACACCAACTCCGGGTGGATCGAAGATGAAGATGGCAGGCGTTGTTACACAAATTTTGTGAACTCAGGCTGCTGATTTTATCAAAATTGAATGTAAAACCCGGTCATTTTCAGCCGGGTTTTTTTTTATCACAAAACCGGAAAAATCAGATATTGATTGTCCGCTCTTTTATCTGCACAACTCTGTGGAGAGAACGCTTTCCACTCTTTTTTAGGAACAACATCTTTTTCATAAATATTGGTTGATGCAATTCCTAAAAATCTCACATCCAACCCTGCCTTTACCTGGTATTCTGCAGAGATACTCTGGCAAACAGGCCCCCACGAAAGGTTAGCCCGAAGAAAAAACTCAGGTCTCAAGTATGGAACAACTGTATTTCCAAACATCTGTAATTCCACTTCAGGCGCAGCGAAACCCCATTGAGCATTTACATTTACCCCGATGAGAGCGGCTAGATCGCCCGTTCCGCCCTGATGGTTTGGATTAGCAATCGCACTGTCAAAATCGGTTGAAAGAGTGGTTCCATCGTAACTTAGCCCGGCACTGCCGCTATATGAGAACTTAGTATCAGCTATTACTGATGAGTTACCAATCACAGAAATGGATGCGACCGTTCGCACTTTCACAACCAGCATAACAGGTATTGGGCCTATATTGAATGGTATTTTTATCATCACCAATGGGCCTATACCAATATTCTGGTCGAACCCGCCACCGGCGGATGCAAGCCTGAGTTCTACTTCCCCGCCCATGTTCGGATTTCTAAAAGCAAATTTCCGGGTTTTATGATCGCGAATTTCCAGATTTGTATAGTTGGCAACCTGGCGGATTGTTGTCTCTGCCCTGAATCCTGCACTCGTGTTTCCTTCTTGTTTAGTAAGTACTACTACAATGGTTGCTGAACTACCCTTAGGCGCAATAGAAGCAGTACCTGAATAAGGCCCTGATGATATTTTCCACTGAAACACACCTCCCGTAACCGAATATACCGGAAACAGTCCACCCTCAATTTCAACCTGCGAGTTTGCAATGATATCCGGAGTTAACTCAAATTCACGCTCCCATTCAATGTCTGCTTCTCTGAATGCTTCGTTGATTGAAGCGAACCCGGTTTGCACATTCACCTGCCCGCCTGTTTGCTGAACGGAAGTGATCCGGCCAAGCCCCACTCCGGCTATCAATAAAATTTCACCGGTTTCAAGGGTAATTCCACCACTGCTCAGAACATCTGCTGAAAATGAGTATCGCCCTGCTTCAGGATCTGCTTCCGTCAATCCTGATTCCACAATATTTTCCGGAATAAATACTGTATTACTTCCCATTTCTGCCCGTATTCCGGTTGTAGTAATTATTTCGCCACCGCCTGTATTCGGCTCCGTAGATGATGAACAGCCTGCAGTCATCACCAATATCAATAACACGCCAATCGCAACTCTTTTATTCATCAATAAGCCCGCCATATTACATTATTAACATACTACTCCATATTGGTGACCTTCACCGGCATGGATCAATCAACAGTCTAACATTCTGAAATCAGGACGTTCTAATCATAAGCCAACGTGAGTACTGATATGCCTTTGTCTTCGAAATGCTATCTGCTTTATGGATTAGCGGAAAAGAGAGCAAAAACAGATCACCCTATTGATCTGTTTTTTTGTGATAAATAATAAAAGACCTCTTTAAGGCAGATTCGCTCTAATTAACTATAGGATTTGCGCAGTAACTTTCCCTGTTAATTCACTGAAACTGTCTGTTCTGTACTTCTGCTGCTTTCACTTTCATCCGAGAGAACGCTGACAGAATACCAGTACCGGGTTCCGGAAGAAACCGTTGTATCCAGATAACGGGTTTCATCGAGATTAAGGGTTTGGATTGCTACAGCTGTTTCATCGTTTACAGCCCTGCGATATATCCGGTATCCCTGAGCACCCGCCTGCATGGTTCGGTTCCATCGCAGCTCTACTCCGTTGCTTACTGTGCGCACACTTACCTGGCTTGGCGCTAACAGAGAAGGGGGTATCGTGCTAAATGAGGATTCATTTGATAACACACTCTCTTCACCAAATGCATCCACCGAAGAGACAGCGTAGTAATATGTTTCACCGTGATTCACATCCGGATCATCAAACGTAAGCCCCGAAATGGGTTCCTCATTCAGTTTTCTGAAATTGTTTATTTCGGCTGTTTCTGATGCGCTCCTGTCTGAATCATGATTTTGAACCGGTGCCGTTCCGCGATACAGATTGTACCCGAAAACGGATTCATCACTTTGCTGAGCATCATTCCAGCTTAACCGGATTCTGTTCTGTTCAGCATATCCGCTAACGCCAACCGGAGCGGGTGGCCGAACTACCCTGTCTGGACGAATGATGACAGGCTCAGAATAATCACTAACCTGTTCACTTCGGTTCATAGCCCTTATCGCGTACACATAGTTTGTACGGCCATGCAAACCTTCGTAATCATCAAAAAAAGTGGTGGAATCTTCAATGGCTGCATCAGAAATCACCTCCATTTCGCCCAGTGTGCTGGTTCCCCTGTACACATAATACCCGAACAGATCCAGTTCAGCATTTTGCTCCCAGTTAAGCCGGATGCCGGTTCCTTCTTGTGTGGCTCTGAGGCCGGCTGGTGGCGACGGTGCAATTCCTTCATTTCTGAACGACCCGCTTGCAATACCCGATGGCATTTCTGAGCGATCGCGGGTTGTTACTACTCTCAATTCATAATAGTAGGTAACATTTGGCATCAATCTTGAATCAAGATATTGATTTTGTAGCACCTGCAACGTGTCCATTACAATATAGCCGTCTCTTGAATCGCGGGAACGGCGTACTTCTACTCCCGTTATGTATGATTTGTTTGGCACAGGTTCCCAGGATAGCAGAATGCCATCCGGTGTTTCCTCAACGTCAACATCTCCGATAAGCGGCAGGCTTTCAAAATCGACCGATATTACAGTGAGTGTATCCGACAGCGGGCCGGCATTTCTCAACATATCGATTGGCTGAATATAGTATCTGTAAGTATGCTCAGGCTCTGCTTCTTCCTCCCATTGGTAGACTATCAGGTTTTCATCCGTTCGCCTTGCAAAGAGCAGGTCGGGGAGCTCTTCAAAATCATTTTCCATATTTTTCTGGCGAAAAATTCGCGCATAAAATGCATCCTCCGAACCTTCAAGCGGAGAAGCCCAGGTTCCGCCCACCCTCTCTTCTGTTTCAATTCTGTTTACTACAGAGGGGCTCAGTATTGCCGGTTCAGCTCCAACAATTGCTGAATCTTCCAGTATTTCTGTGGAACCATCTTCAAGCTCAAACTGCAGCCTGTATGTTACCCGAACACCCTCTCTTAAACCGGCTGTTGCATCATCGAAATATGCAGTGCCAAGCGCTCTCCAGAGGTCCGGCTCGAATGCAAGAAATCCATAATCTGAAAGACGGGGATTTTCCTGTACATACTGCCAAAGCTCATTTTCTGTTTCAGTTTCCGTAACAAAGTAGAGATTGGTAAGAATTTCGGTGGTAGCACGGCTGAAAAACTCTTCCTGAGTTTCAGGAAAATCAGCTTCTGCGATTCGCTCAAATTCAGCCCCTTCGCCAACAGTTCTGAACAGTTCAACGCCAATCCAGCCATCATTCGGCTGCTCCGGAGAAAAGATTGCATCCGTTATAAAAACTACCATACCCTCTGCTGTCCAGTTCACCATGCCGTCAGTTTGTTCTGCTGTTTGTGCAGTTGAAACACTAACTGAACCAACAAAAAAGATCAGAAGTAGAAAAGTAGAAATGGCTTTAGTGTACATGGTACTATTTTTTGAACCTGATTGAATGTATTTCATTTAATTGCCTCCCAGATCAAGGGAAACACTCATTCCCTGGTTGGAGCTATAATTTACGGCGATACTTGCCCCGGCACATAAACTTGCTCCAACGGGAATAACCTTAGCTCTTGTGCATATTTCTGTACTGCAACCAACATTACAATTGCCCACATACCCGGATACATTGCCTGATGCAGTTCCGTTTGCCGTCCAGATTCCGTTGGCATAATTACCGGAAACGGAGCCGGTAGCTGAGACATTGGCACCTCCGATACCTCCCAAACCGGTAACACTTACCTCTCCCCCGCCTGACCAGTTACTGCCAAGATAGAATCCAAATGTATTTCCAACCGGATCGAAGTTTAACTGGCACCGGGTTTCATTGAAGAAATATCCGCAGCCTTTTATTGCCTTCAGAAAAGTTACACACACCTGATTCTGCGGGCGAATACCATAGCTCGCGGCTACATCCAGATGGAAACCTGTTACTTTACCGCCATGGATAAACTCATCGCGGATAAAACTTGTGTATTCACTGTACTGTGGATTCGCGTTCACATCAAGATCCCAGGAAGCAAGGATATTTGCATTCGCAGTGAATAACTGAAGCATTTGCGCCTTAAAACGGACACCTATCATCCAATATGGATCGTCACCACCACTCAAAACAATTCTTGCTGCTCCGTTGGCGTTAATCTGCACATCTCCCAACTGATTCATATCGAGACGGGCTTCAATATCGAACAATCTCCCCGGGAAGTCGATGGTCAGATCTGCATCGGCTATCTGCTGATTCATTATAGACAGTGCTGTATAACCGGTTATTACCGGGCCGGAACGTACAGAAACCCGCAAGGGATTCAGCGCCACGGCTGATTCAGTTCCCGGTGCAGCCGAAACAACCCCGGAGATGGTTACCTCGAATGAATCATTTGCCCTGTTGACCTCAAACCCGCCACCAAGGGAACTGATTGTAAGATTACCTACTACAATGGGCGGCACCCCAGCCTGAATATTTGCACTTAAAATTACACCATCATCCCCACGCAGATAACTGAAATTGATTGCAGCATTAATGGGTGTATTGGTAATATTAATCATCCCTGAACCTTCAAAACCCTGCCTTTCAGGAGTATCCAAAAACTCTATTCCCACAGCAACCTGACCGATAGCCCCCATACTAAATCCAAGATTAATCTGGTCTACTGACACACCACCGCCGCGACGGTAAGTAAGCCCTCCCGCCTGTGCACTTACAAATGGAATACCTGTTAACAGAAAAGAGCCATCTACTTCAACAAGAGGTTCATCTATGTTGCTAAACCTGACTCCATTAATTTTTAGACGTGCAAGCCCTGCAAAACTAACATCGAGATTTGGGGCAACAGTAACACTGAAATCTCCATCCGATCGCACAAGAAAATCGGGTACTCCAATTGTCTGTGTGATGTAATCTGGCATCTGCATAAACACACCTCCTGAGAGGTAATAGACGTCTTCATCCTGAACTTTACCCAATGTGATCGGATTACCGGGCATTGTACCAATATTTACAATATCGAAGAGCATGATGCCTGATGCCGGAAGTTGAAATGCTCCGCCAAAAACTCTGTCTTCAGAAATCATCAAGTCTGAAAACGTAACCGTTGCCTGTGCTGTCTGCGGAATATTCATGTTTACACTTCCACCGAAATTAAACCCGGTTTCCGACATATAACCTGCTGAAATTTCAAAACTCCATCCGGCAAGCTGAATAGATGGTTTTGGGTCTAACTGCAGGCTGGCATTTCTGATTGAACCATCCGTTCCAATCCAAAGCTCTTCCAGCTGAAGGCCTGCAGCATTCAGATAAGGCACATTTTGGATGGCAACCGCACCGCTTAAATAAAGCCCATCATTTTTGAGTTTGCTTTCAGTAAGTGCAGCATTTAGCGGAAATCCATAAATGTTGAATGTGTTTCCGGCAGAGAACAGATTCAGCTCAAAATCTGCGACCGATACCTCCGGAAACGGAAACGAACCATCACTCGTGACGGCCACAAGCTGATGATCGCTTATTCCATCCGGGAGATCTTCCACATTTGGTATACGTAAAAACTGTTCAACTTCTGATGGCCATCTCCATCCGCTTACCGATGTAAAAGTTGATGCATAATTAATTTCTACTTCACCGGCTATAAAACCTACACTCGATGGAATGAGCCTTTGTCTCACTTCAAGTCCGCCGCTGCTCTTAATTTTCACAAACAGAAAATCGAAAATCTTTGCATTCAACTCGGTTATATCTGTTGTTACATAACCTCCAACGGGAAGCAACTCGCCATTATCTTCGTACACATTCACATTACTAAAAGGAATGCGTAGATTTTCACTGAATGTCATCAAAGCGTTGGATTGAATGGCCACAAATGCGCCGGATATGGTAGTGTCTGAGCTAATGCTTAATTCATCCACTTCTATTTCAAATCCAAGTAGTGTGGTTATTTCAAAAGCAGATTCATCCAGCTCGAAATTAATCTCTTCTGTTTCACCAACAGTAAAATCACGGGTTTCTGAAACACCCACATACCCTGACTTAGATACTCGAACAGTCCACTCGCCATCGGGCACACCTGCAAGCAAGTAACTTCCATCACCACTACTGACTGCAGTAATATCTTCTCTTCCTTCAAGACGAACCGTTGCCCCTTCAAGCGGGCTTCCCTGAATGGTTACAACACCTTCTGCCGCAGAACCTGCTTCAAGTTCAATGGTAACACTCGTCACCCTTCCATCATCGGTTACGGTAACTTCGGTTGCTAATGGCACATAAAACGATCCCTGATCCGCTTTTACACGAACAGGAACGGTTCCGGCCGGCGACTCATCAAAGAAAATAACACCCTCAGAATCCGTCTCGCCAATCAAACCGGCCTCGCCAACTTCAACAATAGCATTCGCCAGCGGATCTCCGGAATCATCGGCCACAACAGTAACTTCCAATCTGCCAACAGCACGGCTCATGAAAATATCTCCGAGATCTTCAACCACTTCAGAAACCGATGCATCCTCACCCAGTACAGTATTGAAATAGGCTGCCATTGAATCGAACTGCCCCTGAGAAACATTGAGGTTTTGATTGCTGATTACCGTTTGCGATACCGAAGCTGAAATGCCGAAATTCTGCTCTGTATTACCGGTATAGGCAAGGCTGCCGGGATTAAAACCACCTGCAATTTGCTGTGTTTGTGTAAATGATGGACTATTGTTGATTGAATTAGCCCACTGCCCAACCGAATTGGCGGCAATACTGCCTGTTGCACCTGACCAGTTTACGGTCTCCATCAGATCGCTATCATCCAGAGTAATGGTGATGGTGGTATCGACATCGGTGTGGCCGATCTTTCGTATCTGAAGCTGATGAGTACCTGCCGTGTTTGCTGTAACAAAACGGCCATGAGTATCACTCTGCACGGGAGTTCCACCCTCTGCCCATCGAACGGTTGCATTTGCCACGGGTGTATCATTATCACTAACAATTCTGCCTACAACCGTAACCATTGAAGCATCCAGTAGAATAGGATCTCTCGTTATTTTAATGCCGGTCTGGTTTAATGAAAGCTCTTCGGTATAGGTTGCAAATCTTGAACTTCTGACTTCTAAAACGTAAGGTTGGTCATTCGGTTCAATATCAGAAATGGAAAATCTCCCCTCATTATCGGTAACTGTGGCAAGCACTTCTGATCCTGACCCTGGTGCAATAAGCGCCACAGATGTATTGGTTACCGGCGACTGTGTATCCCTGCGAACCAACCGCCCCTCAACCACAGGATTCGCGCGATTAATTTCAAATGTCTGTTCTACAATAACAATTTCTCCCGGTAAAATTGACGGGCGTGCAGAAAATGGCATGATACGGCTGGAGTATCCCGGTGCTGAAATACGCAGGTAGTAACGGTCATTAAATCCGCTTTCCCGAGCAAAAAGCCTTGTAATGGAAGTACCGCTTTGTGCTGAGGCAGCTTTAATCAGCCTTGAACCATTGAACCTCTCTTCCTCAGCCGATTCACCGGGAGATGGATATCCCTCTGACCGAAGTGCCGGGTGCTGATTGTAAAAACGCGCCTGCCTGAACACCTCAACCGTAGCATTATTTACTTCCTGATTGGTTTCTGTATCTAAAACAGTGGCGGCAAGCCTGTATGTTAAAGCCGTTCCTGTAACCGTACCAACATCATAATTTCGGGCGGATGATGTGCTTACAGCTATGGTTTTATCATCCGGGAAATCTGCGTAGGGTGAAACAACTTCAATCTCAATTTCAGTGTGAGCAAACTGAGTTGTCTGAAACGACCGGTTCTGAACTGCATTTAGAATTTCCTCATTCGAAGGCGTTTGAATTCTGCCTGGTTGCAAACCTGTTGCTGCCGATTGACCCGATGTCTGCAGAAGCTGGGCAAGCTCCGATGGTGCAAATGTAAGAATAAAATTGCCATCTTCATTTGTACGGCCTGTTGCCAAAACGTGACGAGTGCCGTCTCCGCTTGTATAAATCGCCCGTACCTGTGCATTTTCATAGGGCAGACTTGGCATATCAGTTAGTATCGAACTTATCTGCGATGTAACCTGAGCCGGTTCCTGTGCGATATTGGCTATTTGCACAGAGTTAGTACGGCCTCCGCCAAAAACTGGAACTGTTGCGTTGGGTGTATGAACACCGCCCGTAGTTGTTAGCGCAGAACTTTGCCTGAAATTTGTTCTGCCGGTGTGAAGATTCTGGCCCTGCAGAGCAGCAGTATCAGGCTGATAGTTTGGATCATTCATAGATGCAGCAAGAGATGCACTGGAAATTGCACCCAAACTCGCAATGTTTGAGGGAATTACAGGGAGTGTGCTCAAATGACCTTCTGTGGGACTGTATTTCCAGGAAACGTTACCCGTAATTCTGGTTACGGGAATGTTTTCCGTGATCGGATCAGTATCCGGCAGAGGAGCCCCCGGAGGCTGTACCCCTGTAACAGATTCTGCATCATCAGGCAGGGTGCCAAAAGTAAATACATGAATTTCACTTCTGCCATCATTTTTAACAGGTATTTCACCATTTACATCGCGGGCCGTTACCTGCCAGGCGTAACTCTGCCCAAGTTCCAGCGGGAGATTATCGGCAGTGTATGGGAAGAGATTGTTTGATCTTACAACCTGTGCATGCTCTCTGTTGCTCAGAAGTGCATCACCGGGATTTTGGCCATCATACAGCTCAACCATCAAAAATTCATATTCAAACGCTGAGCCGGGAGGACCCATCACAGGTGACCATGAAAAAACAGGTACACTCATCGATTCTGCAAGAACTGTATTGTTAAACGGAGCGATCAAAATGGGTGGCTGCGGATATAGAACCATAAATGTGCTAAACCCGGGAGCCCCCAGCGGTGCATTGTTCGATGCAAGTAACGGCTCAATGGTAAGTGTGTAATTTCCCTCAGGAAACGACCCTGTTTGATACGCCTGGCGTATACGGCTGGATGGCAGATTGTTCAGTACATCCGCCACAGTAGCCTGAAATAAAACCTCTTGCGGAAATGGTGTGAGATTATTGAATCCCGGCTGCAACTCCCTCGGCTCAGATATTTCATCAACCAGTACTTCACCTGCAAGCATCACCCTCACACGGAAACGTACATCCAGTGAGCTGCCACCGGTTACATTGGCTGATACCATATAATTGCCATTAAATACATTTCTATCAAAATCACTTATGAAAGGTGTTGGTAAGATGGGAGGAATCCCCGTTACAGTTACCTGCACGGTTGATTGCGCAAAACTATTTTGGCTGCCTATAAACAAGGATAGTATCATCACCACCAAGAGTGACCCAATGTGCAAATTCCCTGATAATTTTCTCATACAATTTCGCATCTGTTAGTCCTTTTAAAATCGTTGCTGGAACTGGAACCGGCCTTCGAGCTCCGAAAAACCCTGGCCATCTCCCTGCCTGATTGAATTATTTTGTGAGCGCAGATTTAACTGAAAACTGGTTGAGGAAGTAAATCTGTAAGATGCCGTGAAACTTCCGTTTAGTTGTGAATTCTCCGTTGTAATCGTATCAAAAGATGTTTCGCTCTCTACGGTATTAAAGTTTGCAGTGAGCGTAAGATTGGTATTCAGTTTTCCCTCAAGAAAGGCATACCCCCCGCCCAGTGAAGCACCAATTGTTGTAAATGTGCTTCCGGGGGATTCGCCCATCACATAATTAAGTGAGCTGTTCAGAGAAACTCCCGATGTAAAGGATACTCCATGGCTCACATTTCCTGTTATCGTGTACGATTCATCCAGCATGGTTCCATCAAGTGTTGGATAGCGAACATCTATCTCCTGATAAATACCGGATAGCGTAATGTTGTGTGTGGCACCATCACCTATGATTACAAAACTTGGGAAAAGCTGATAAATTTGTGAAACCTGCTCATGATCACGCTGTCCGTTTTCACTCTCTGATGATTCTGAATACGCCTCAAATCGTGAATAACCACCGCCAAGAGTAAACGTCTCAGTGATCCTTGCTATCGTGTTTAACCCGATATTGTTACGTTTTTGAGTTGATAATCTGTTCCCCAAAAGGTTGTCCTCACTGATGGAAAAGGTTCCGTCCAGTGATAGCCTTCCGTCAAAAAAATTGAATCTTGGATAGAGTGAAAGTGTCTGCTGATCGTCACGGAGTTGCCTCAGCGCAATACTTTCAAATCCCGGCATGATTCGCTCAAATTCTGCCCGCATCGAAAAATAATCGACAGAAATCATACTATGGGCTTTACCTGCATAGGTAACACGGGTGCTGTTTCGCGGTGAAAACATATCAACAAGAAAACCGGGTACACCCGCTTCATCAACAGTTAATTTTGGGCTGTTTAGATCTCTTGTTAGAGCCGAAACCGTAGTTTCTGCACCAATTTTAAATGCTTCTTCAAAAAATGAGAGCTGAAATTTGGGTGTTAACCCATAATTCTCGGCTGCAAGAATCTGGGTGCCAACCATCTCTTCTCTTAGGGATTGCCGAAGAGCATCGGGAAATGAACTTTGAAGATCTCGCCCATAAAACCCGGATAACCCAAAATTATTGGTGCTTGGGTTGCCGGCCCCAAATGCAAAGGCATAAAGCCATCGCTCGTAGGCGAGCTGTCGCGGTCGCTCATCTTCAATTTCTGTGACAGCGCGATTGATACGGCCTGCACTCAGATTGAAAAAGATGTTACCCGGAGTAAGACGCAACTCCCCACCGCGGATCTGTGTGCCACGAACTCCGTAGTTTGAATAAGCCGGAGTTACATCACCTGCAGAAAGTGCAATCCATCGCCAGCTGCCGTTAAATGCTATCCGGTTCATATTCTGGCGAAACCTGCTGTCGTCTGTATTGTAATAAATATCCAGCCCCGAACTGAAACCCAGCAGCGAGTATTGCACATTGGCTTCTAAAATACCGCCATACGGCTCTCTTCTCTGACTCTCTCCCGTGGTTGTATACGCGTGGGATTGCAGGCGAATATTTCCTTCGAGTGTGTACACTTCGATGTCTGTATCCCCAACTGTTTGTGCACCTGCTTCTGATACCAGTAAAATAATTCCCCCAAAAAGGAACAGAAGTACAGCCTTGATATGAGTTAATATCATTATTTTTAAGCAGATTTGATTTTCTGTCTATACTACATCACGAATTATTTTTATTAACCTATTCAAATTGCCCTAAGAATTTGCTGATGAAATTATGCCCTTCCTGCTGATCTGCCCAGCCTCTGTGTCATATCTCACTTTATGACATATCAACATATCATCGAAATATCAGCAACGAATATTGAAACGTATGGGCATTTTCAAACTTTCAACATCATTTTGATCAATCTGTCGGGGATGTATATAAGCGCTGCCGCTGATTCCCGCATCAGTAACCACCGCTTCAACTTCTCTCGTGAGCCAATGGTTATAATAACTCCTTGTAACAGGGCCACGCGGCTCTTCTATCAGGTTTACAGTCATAAAGTAGTTGAACCCTTCAGAGCCTACATTGGCACGCTGATTAATATCCATTGATATGCCAATATCCCCGGTATCTGCCTGCCAGCGTGTTTCACTGTGCCTGCAATTTGCCCATTCTATTTCGTAGGTTACACCTTCAAACTCTATTGTTCCGTGGCCTTCTGCAGATGCAGTATCTCCGGATGATTCTGCACTGCTCTCTCCATTTCCACAAGCTGTAAAAGTAAGAAGAGCTATTAAAAGAGTAGAGTATGTTATTATTTTCATTGATTTTAGATATGTATGATCCATATTTATGAAACTTATTTCACATAAACACGAAAATAAAACCTTAACTGGCTCACTCTTGAAATTATCAGAGCCGATAGCCTGAGTTCAATAAATAAATCTGAAAATGCACACCCCTGTTTTATAGATTGAACTTCTCAATTCATTTTTGTGGGGGGGCTGTTAATGGGCATCCAATCTTTATTAAAAAAAAGTACCCAGGGCGATTCATTATCCGAATCCACCAGAGGATTTGGGCTGGTTGCCATCTCTACTATGGCTGCCCAGCGGCTTTCGATTTCATTCACTGCTTGTTCTTCATTATTTGCGCTGGTACTGTCGCCACATGCTGATGCTATAAGAACTATTATCAAGAAGCCAGAATAAATTTTCAGACTTGTTTTTTGCACGATCATGACTGATGATATTTTTCTTTAAACTGATTTGAATCGTCAATTGTTGATCATGGACAAGTCAAATCAAACACAAGGTGAATTGGCTCCAAGTCCGGGCGATCCCGGTCCAGACCTAACCTGGTTCCTACTGATTTATCCCACGTTAACTGGAGATCACCTCGCGCTCCGTTATCATCCATTTCAGCCACATTATCACTATCTGCTGTGTATTGTGCATTCCATCTTTCACTATTATGAGCTATATAGATTCCCGGACGGTTACCCTCTCCATCTATGCCAAAATTAATTGTATCATCAGCGTCACCAAGTTCCAAGACCATACGCCTCATTCCGCCTTCATGCGAAACATTAAGGCAATCAAGCCACAGAATCTCCACTTCATCACCATCCAGCTCCACGAAGTTATTTGAAATGTCATTATTACCATTGGTACCGTTGCTGCACCCAACTACCAAAAACAAGGCAAATACTATATATATCAGACTTTTATTCATTGCATTTCACTTTACAGTTAATGGGACCTTAACCCCTGTTATATTTTAAAAATAGATAACATGCCAGCAGATGAAACTCTATTTACTGCAGGCTTTTTTTGTTCTATTTATATATGCGAACTGTTGGCTTGCATTGGCCCAAATTTGATAGATCTCTTTTACCGATTATCCGGAGCAATTATTTTATAACACAAAAAACAATTGATTCTTAATTGTTTATGCATCCAAATTGAGAAAAGAATAGAATCTCTTTCAAGTAAATCACTATATGTCTCACCTGATTTTCAGATTAAAATAAAATGAGCAGATTGTAATTACTGAAATATCGGAGTAAGAAATTTCAACTTACATATAGAGATAGGGCTTCCAGTTCTCCTGCACACCACCCATCAGATTTCGAAAAAAAGTGATGTGAATGGGCCGGTAAGGCTTGGTTTTGAGTGGCATCATGGCTTCATCGGGTGTACGGTTACCCTTCTTCACATTGCAGTGGTTGCAGGCTGTAACCAGATTTTCCCAGCTATCTTTGCCACCCCTGCTTTTCGGATAAACGTGATCCAGGGTGAGATCGGTCTTAACACCACAATACTGGCATGTATGATGATCTCTCTTCATGATGTTTCTCCTGGAAAGTACGATTCTGGCATACGGCAAACGGATATAACGGCGAAGGCGAATAACCGATGGATAGGAGAATTCATCATCAACTGTACGGATAATTTTATCAGGGGCATCGTGCAGCAATTCCGCTTTCTGTAAAAAGACTAACTTCACAGATCTCTGTACCGAACAGATACTGATCGGCTGGTAATCCTGATTTAGCACCAATACGTCGGAGTTCATAGCCTTGAGTAGTTAACAGGAGTTTGATTGTTTAACCCATTTTCCAGGGTTAAAATAACCAACGTAGTATGGGCTATTTTATTCAAAATTTCAACCAAAAATCAACTGAGATCAATCTCTTAATATCACGGTTTATCTAAAGTTATAGGGTATAAAGTATTATGCGAACTTATATGTAGCAGATTTTCGTAGTATTAGTGAAATCTTGAAATTATTTTGTTTATTTAGTGTCTATCATTTTCAATTATGTATATCAAAAAATATCATATAGGTCTTACGCAATGGGGTTACAAAGACTGGACAGGCAACTTTTTCTCGAAAGATGCCAAGCCTGATCAGTTTTTAAGCCAGTATGCATCTGTGTTCAATGCGGTTGAAGGGAATACTACATTTTACAGAGTTCCAACGGCAGAAACTGTTATCAAATGGGGCGACCAGGTTCCGGAAGATTTTAAATTCTGTTTTAAATTCCCTCAATCTGTAACCCATTACAAGCGGCTGAAAGATGTTCGCGATGAGGTTCTATCTTTTTTGGATCTGTTTAACCCTATTCGTACCAAACTTGGCCCGTTTCACATTCAACTTAGTTCACAATTCTCTTTTAATGAATTCGACAAGCTCGAAACACTTATTGAATATCTTCCAAACCACTTAAGTTATGCCCTGGAAGTTCGCCACCCGGATTTTTTTGATAAGAGCAAGAAAGAGCATCACCTTACCACTTTGCTCAAGAGTTATGGTGTGAACCGGGTTGTGTTTGATACCCGTAAACTTCATTCCATCACATCGAATGAGCTTTCTATACGTGAAGCGCAGAAAAAGAAACCAAAAACACCGGTTCGATTCAATTCAACAGGCATCTATCCATTTATTCGGTTTGTTGGCGCGAATGATGTGCTGAACAATGAACCCTACCTGAAAGAGTGGGCCATAATTATTGCAGACTGGATCAAAGACTCTAAACATCCTTACGTGTTTATCCACGCACCCAACACACTTCACGCCCCGGCACTGGCCAGATTTTTCCACACAGAACTCTCAAAACTGATTGATGTATCTCCCATGCCGGAATGGCCAATCGACAGAGAAAACAGACAACTGGGGTTGTTTTAAAGTAAAACATACGGATTAGCTGAAACATTGCCGTTGCAGGCATCTCTCCCATGACTGGCCCAAGCGCCTCGCTTGTGCTCATATGTTACATGATCTCAATACCCCCCCCAATCATATACTGTAAACCATACTTCACATAAAAAAAAGCCGCCTCCCTTTCGGAAAGACGACTTCGTGGGATCAAATTATTTCTAGATTATTGACCCATAATCACTTCATTGGAAATATGCACGAGTCCGTTACTTGCTGCGATATCTCCATCTTCAATAGCTATACCAAGTGTTGGCTCTACATCGGCAGCTTCTACTTCACCCTGAAACAGGTGACCGATAACTACATTCTGAAGCTGTTCGGGGCTGGCTCTCAGTTGATCGAGATCTGCTCCTAATGCTTCAAATGCTTCATCTGTTGGGGCTACTACTGTAAATGGCCCTTGTTGCGCAATAACGTTGTCTAACTCTGTTTCAGCCAATAACTCAGCAAAAATAGTGTGATCCTCACTTGAATTAATGACATCAACAATGTTGCCAGACTGAGCAACGGCTACGTTGATTCCCGCCATAAATAGAACTGCAAACAGTGTTGCAAAAATTGCTGAAACTTTACTTTTTAAATACATAATAGTTATTGATTTAAGTTAACCTTTTCGGTACGTCATAAGTATAAAGAGCATATTTCAAAGACCAAAGTTTATATATTTTTACATATACGTTTTTATACCTGTATTTTTACGATTTTTAAATCAAACGGTTCTTTCGGCGGGGAATTCAGTTTTCACATTTGTAAATGTTAAAGTTTATAAGTTGACCAGATTTAGGCAGTATACTGCCTGATTTACATGAAATAGATAAATCATCCGGTATAGATGTAGTAAATGGGTGAATTTCGTATCTTTAATGCTTTGCAAATTTCAGCTAATTCTACAGATGCCTCAAAGCGATACCATTACGAAAACAGACAATATCAGTGCCGAAGCGAAAAAGCGGCGAACCTTTGCCATTATTTCGCATCCTGATGCCGGTAAAACCACGCTTACCGAAAAGTTACTCCTCTATGGAGGCGCCATTCACGAAGCGGGATCCATCCGCCAGCGAAAGGCAGCCCGGTATGCAGCATCCGACTGGATGGCCATTGAAAAGGAGCGTGGAATTTCGGTAACATCTTCCGTTCTTCGTTTTGAAAAAGATGACATTAAATACAATCTGCTGGATACACCCGGCCACAAAGATTTTTCTGAAGATACTCTAAGAACACTTGTAGCGGCAGATTCCGGCCTGATGGTAATTGACGTTGCCAAAGGCGTTGAAGAT
>JAFIES010000149.1 GCA_020832415.1 Balneolaceae bacterium
AAGAACTGGAGCAAGCCAAAGAGATCGAAAAGGCCTACGAGAATCTGAAGGCCGCCCAGGAACAACTCGTCCAACAGGAAAAACTCGCCAGCCTTGGTCAACTCACCGCCGGCATTGCCCACGAAATCAAGAACCCGCTCAATTTTGTGAATAATTTTTCGGAGGTGAGTTTGGAGCTTATTGACGAGGCGCGGGATGAGGTCAAGAATTCTCCCCTCTTGAGAGGGGGCGGGGGTGTGTCCGGCATGGATGAGGATGGTGATCGACCTCAAGATTCTGAAATAGATTCAAGCTCAGTTAACACACCCCTAAATCCCCTCTCAAGAGGGGACTTTTTACTCGAAATCCTCGACGACATTGAAGCCAATCTTAAAAAAATCCACGAACACGGATCCCGCGCAAACGGTATTGTTCAGTCCATGCTCATGCACAGTCGCGGTGGATCAGGTAAAATCGAGCCCACAGATTTAAATGCCTTAATTAAAGAATATGTGAACCTGGCTTTCCACGGAATGCGGGCCGGCAAAGAGCCTATTAATGTGGATATTGACCTGCAGCTGGATGAATCAGTTGGCGAGGTGCCTTTGATAGCGGAGGACTTTTCGAGGGTGATTTTGAATTTGACGAATAATGCGTTTGATGCCTGTGCTGAGCGCAGTCGAAGTGCCATGCGGAGCAAGCTGACCGAAGACGGAAGACCGGAGACCGGAAATCCCAATGACCAAGCATCAAATTCCAAACGGTATAGTCCAAAACTAACGGTGCGAACGAGATCTGAAAATGGCTCTGTCATCATCGAAATCGAGGACAACGGGCCCGGCATTCCGGACGAGATTAGAGACAAAATCCTTCAGCCGTTTTTTACGACGAAGAAGGGGACGCAGGGTACCGGGCTGGGGCTGAGTATTACCAACGATATTATTAAAGCCCACGGTGGAAGTATTGAGATTACGAGTTTACCAGGTAAGGGATCCACATTTATCGTTCAATTGCCAAAATGAAGCTTATGAAAATTTTAAAAATCAGTGCCGTACTGTTTTTCCTCGCGATCATTCCTTTGGAAGCGTTCGGTCAAAATAACCCATACTGGCAGGAACCTACAGCAGCCGAAGCCGATAGTTTTAAGGTTATGCTTCAATCCACGGATAATGATTCATTGAAGATGCATATCAACCGGCAGCTTGGCCTGTATTACTCGGAGAGAAACCGATTTATTGCACTCGAATATTTTAAAGCACAGTTGGAACTTGCCAAAAGGTTAAATCAAAAAATATGGGAGGCTGAAGCTTTAAGCAGGCTCGGTTATGTTTCAAGTTTGGTACAAAATTATCCCGGCTCTTTAAATTACAGTCTGGCTGCCCGCAACCTTGCGTCAGATCCCAAAGCCGGTATGAACATGTGGGGCGTTCACTTATTGACCGATGACGGGGATTCAAACAGTGCACGATTGACGGTCCTTTTAGATATCATTAATCATCTCGGGATACTCAATTTTTTTATTGGTAATTACGAACAAGCCATCGGGTACTATCAGGAAGCAACTGAGTTGAATGAAATCAGACAGGATGAAGTCATGACCTCAATACTGCACATGAATAAAGGGGAATCTTATATTGAATTGGGGCAATATGATTTGGCAAAAACCGAACTGGAGGCAGCGCTTAGACATGCACAGTCCTCCGGATATACAACATATACAGGGCTTATTTACTGGGATTTTGGGAGAATCTATGAAGCAGAGGGTAATTACAGCGAAGCAGAAAAGTATTATGAATTGAGTGTGGCAACCAACATCGATATTGATAGTCCCGATTTTCTTGGTTTGGCATATCTGGCATTGGCCGAGTTATATAAAACGACGGGATCTCTTGATTCCAGTTACAATCTGGCCAATAAGGCTCTTTCTACTCACCGTGCCATGAGCGATTCGCTGGGCATGATCAATGCGCATTTAACCCTGGCTTCACTGTTTGATGCACAAGCTCAGATTGACAGCGCCTACTATCACATGAAAGAAGGCGCAGCTCTGAGTTCGGCTATGAACAGAGAAGAGAGAGTGAAAGAATTCCAGGTGCTGGGCCTGAACGAGCAGTTAAAGTTGAATGAACTGGAGACCGAACGGGTATTGTACCAGAGCCGGATACGAATGTACGGATTGGCTGCCGGAATCGGAGTTTTGTTTTTGATTAGTATGATTACCTACAGAAGCAATCGCCGGCAAAAAAGAGATAAAGCCATTATTGAAGAATCCTACGCAAACCTCAAAGCCACGCAGTCGCAGCTCATCCAACAGGAAAAACTTGCCAGCCTGGGCCAGCTCACCGCCGGCATCGCCCACGAAATCAAGAACCCGCTCAATTTCGTGAATAATTTTTCGGAGGTGAGTGACGAGATGATTACCGAGTTAATCGAAGCTTTGAATAAAGGAGATATCGACGAATCGCTGGCACTTTCAAAAGATATTGGAGCCAATCTCAAAAAAATCCATGAGCACGGTTCACGTGCAAACGGTATTGTTCAATCTATGCTCCAGCATAGCCGGGGCGGGGATGGCAAAATGGAGCTGACTCCCCTCAACCCTCTCGTCAAAGAGTACGTAAACCTGGCTTTCCACGGCATGCGGGCGGGCAAAGAGCCTATTAATGTGGATATTGACCTGCAGCTGGATGAGAATGTTGGCGAGGTGCCTTTGATCGCGGAGGACTTTTCGCGGGTGATTTTGAATTTGTGTAATAATGCGTTTGACGCCTGTGCTGAGCGCAGTCGAAGTGCCATGCGGAGCAAGCTGACCGAAGACGGGGGACCGATGACCGGGGAAAGAACAAATCCCAATGACCAAGCACCAAATTCCAAACGGTATAGTCCAAAACTAACGATTCGAACCAAATCCGAAAACGGCCAAGTCCTCATCGAAATCGAAGACAACGGGCCGGGCATTCCCGATGAGATCAAAGATAAAATCCTGCAGCCGTTTTTTACCACCAAAAAGGGCACACAGGGTACCGGGCTTGGGCTTAGTATTTCCAATGATATTGTGAAGGCTCATGGGGGTGAACTATCTATAAAATCAGTCAAAAATGAAGGAACAGTCTTTAATATTTCACTAAAATGTTAGCTCTAAATAATGTATAATATAATGCCTGTTTTTTCGCGCTTAATAATATAATGTATCAGTAGTGTCCAATTGTTAGTCAAAGAGTACCAATTGGTTACGGTTATGGGTCTCTAATTGTGTGAGTGTTTTGTCAGAAAATAGCTGTTTAAGCGTCATACGCTCTAATATGGCTACACTTAATACTTGCATCATCG
>JAFIES010000008.1 GCA_020832415.1 Balneolaceae bacterium
TGGTCAATAACGGCTAATTTAAAAGCCAGGTTATAATCGCGTTGCGTACGCTTTTTTGGAGAACGAGTTTTGTTTTTCATGAATAAGTCAAATTTGTGTCAACTTATTCCAGGACGGGACATCTCTTATATTCCAAAAGCCCTTTAGTGCTCTGCACTAAAGGGCTTTTTTGTTTTGGGCCACCCCTTAACCATCTTCTCCCGCCAATGCCCACCCGATCCGCCGGCACTCCCCAACCCCTTCTGGGGTACTAGCAGAGTTATCCGCAAATACTCGCAGAATTCTTGCCGGGCCCCATGTATATCAACACTTGCTATATCCTCCGTTCTACCTGCTCCATTATATTCGGATACCACTCATGAAAAGTATCATTCTTAATGTACTCCCGTATTTTCTCCATCAGCCATAAATAAAATGTGAGATTGTGAAGCGATGTAAGCTGCATCCCTAAAATCTCATTATTTCTGATGAGGTGATGAAGATAGCTCATCGTATAGGTTTGGCATAGATCTGATGGGAAGTTCTCGTCAAGGGGTTTATGGTGATGTTTCCACTTGGCGTTTCTCAGGTTAACTTTCCCAAACCGGGTAAAAACCATTCCATTACGTGCATTTCTCGTTGGCATTACGCAATCAAACATGTCCACACCAAAGGCAACATTTTGTATCAGGTTGGCGGGTGTGCCAACTCCCATCAGGTATCTTGGTTTATCTGCGGGCAAATAGTCTGTGTTGAAATCGCAAATTTCATACATAATCTCAGTTGGCTCACCCACACTTAACCCTCCAATTGCCAGCCCATCAAAACCAATTGAAGCCATCTGTTCTGAGGACTGTTTTCGAAGAACTTTATATGTGCCACCCTGTACAATACCAAACTGATATTGTCGGTGTCCATAGTGCGGTTCACTCTCTTCAAATGCCTTTCTGCCGCGTTTGGCCCAGCGATGGGTTAGGTGCATTGACTTTTCAACATATTCATATTCAGCGGGGTAAGGCGGACACTCATCAAGAATCATCATGATATCCGATCCCAGGACTCTCTGCGTTTCTACAACATTTTCGGGTGTAAACAGATGCTTCGAACCATCTATGTGGCTTTGGAATGTAGCCCCCCGTTCGGTTAACTTTCTGTTTTCAGATAGTGAGAAGATCTGGTAACCTCCGGAGTCCGTTAAAACGGGCCCATTCCAGTTCATGAATTTGTGTAAACCTCCGGCCTCACTGATAATATCATTTCCCGGCCGCAGATAGAGGTGATAGGTATTTCCAAGGATAATTTGTGCCTTTACTTTATCAATTAAATCATCCTGATTCACCGCTTTTACGGTACCCAATGTACCCACCGGCATAAAGATGGGAGTTTCTATTTCTCCATGATCCGTTGTAAGTTTGCCCAAACGGGCTTTGGTAGATGTGGATGTCTTCAGTAGTTCAAACAATACGTTATATTATTAGTGAGAAAGAATTATTTTGACTGAAATTACAATAATTGAACATGCATTTCATTTTACAAAAACGCAGTTTTTAATTTATTACAAATTAAATCAGAGATTTTTCCTTTTCTGACTAAACTTTCCGCTATTTTCAGTTCCTGATATTTTTAGATCCTGTCAGTTTTATGAATGATACACTTGTAATAGTTCCAACATATAATGAAGCCCACAATATTGGCCGGTTGATCGATATATTGCTGAGTCTTGATAGTGGTGTGGATGTTCTTATAGTTGATGATGGCTCTCCTGATGGAACCGCTGATCTTGTAAAACAAAAAATAGCAGATCATACGGGCAGAGTTCATATGATCGAAAGGGAAGGGAAATTGGGACTTGGAACTGCCTATGTTGCAGGCTTTAAATATGCACTCAGCAAGCATTACACCTATATATGTGAGATGGATGCCGACTTTTCTCACAATCCATCAGATATCCCGCGCCTTATCGAGACGGTTAAAAGTGGCGAAGCAGATGTGGCTGTGGGTTCCCGGTATTCGAAAGGAATAAGTATTGTTAACTGGCCTTTGAGCAGGCTCATTTTATCTTACTGTGCCAATTTGTATGCACGTTTTATAACAGGATTGCCCATCAAAGATACTACGGCCGGATTTAAATGTATACACAGAAAGGTGCTGGAAACATTAGACCTGGATAAAATAAGTTCCAATGGCTATGCATTTCAGATTGAAATACATTTTCGTGCCTGGAAAGCAGGATTCACCTTAAAAGAGGTGTCGATCATTTTTAAAGAGAGAGAAGAGGGCGTTTCAAAAATGTCTCGTTCTATCGTAAGAGAAGCCGTTTGGAGAGTCTGGAGCTTGAAGTTTAAAAGTATTGTTGGTTCTCTATGAAAAAAGGAATTGTTTCTGTTGCAATTTCAGTTTCAATAAAGAGAATGAAAAAATAACCACTGATGAAAAAACTCCTCTCAACAACCATAGACGATCTGAAATTTATAACTATACAGCTTCTCTTTTTGATGACGTTTGGACTTGCATCATTAAGTAAATGGAAAAATGGCGGTATTCCCGAAAACTTTACTGAACGGTTTGGGGATACATGGATGGCATCGCTGCCAGGTTCATTATTTATACCCTTTTATTCAATTGTGCTGTTAGAAACAGCCGTTGTACTATTGATGGCAGTGAGCATTTTTCGAATGGAGTGGCTGAGGCAAAGCAATAAATTATTTCTGAAAGCAGCATTAATACTGTCTCTTTTTGTATTCGTGATGCTTGGTTATGGCCTGAGATTAACGGGTGACTTTGGAGGTGCTGCCAATCTGTTCTTCTATTTTGGAGCTACGCTGGTTGCTCTATTTGTAGCAGAGAATCAATTAAAAGAGAATAGAACCGAATGAGACGGCACTTTCGCGCTCGTGTTCATCCCACCAGTGATAATTAATTATATCTCCTTCAGAGCCGGGGAAGGTATTTAAGTAGAGATATAATGGCGGAAAGCCGCAAACCCGCGTTTCATCATTTTCCTTAGAAATTTGTGACAGAAGTTTTTGCGTATTTCCATCAGCAGAAATTTCCAAGAGTTTTTGATCATACTCTTCTACCTGATTCCTCATATTTACTGCCGGTTTTTGATCTCCGAATTTGCGCCCTACATGAGAAAGATCACCACTGATCAGAAAAAAAGTGTCTTCATCTGTTACCTGATTTAACAGATTTGAGAAATGATCAATTTTATCTTTCAAATCACCATCAGGCATATAAAAAAGATCATCAAAACCGGATACCAAGATTGGTACGATGGTAAAATCGTGTTTCCATATCGCAGATAGAAAAATAAGGTGCATCTCAATGCTATGCTCTATTCTGTGAGCACGATCTTTCAGGGTAAATCCGCTGTTTGATGCATTCTTCTGTAAGTGATGTAAGGTTTTGGTATCAGTCTCAAACTCTCTGCCTGGTACCTGAAACGTTTTAGCCGATCCGATAAATGGGCAATCATCATACAAATCAGAATGAAATCCGGCATAGTGAGCGGTAGAAAGAATCACTACTTTTTTTGGTCTCAGGTTTTTAATTAAAGAAAACGACTCAGCATAGACCGAAGCTCCAACTCTGAGGTCGATATGAGGAGCGTATAATGCGTTTGCTTTCTCAACAGGCTGAAGTGAGGTATTTGCGAGAATCGCTTGAATTTCCTGATCGAATAGTTCCGGATCTTCCGGGTAGCTGAGCCCTGATAATGAGGGTTTTCGGAAGCTCATTTTTTCAAATGAAATTTCAGCTTCATTTTTAGATTGGTTAAATCTTTTTGATTGCAGCGCAAAATTATCATCAAGTAGTTGTACAAAGGCGAGTAGATCATCAGCAGAAAGCTGATTTTTTAAAATCGAAACCATCTGCTGGATACTCAGTGAGCCATTGAACAGATTGAGAAGTGGCTCAACGGATATATCAAGTGCAAAATCAGCGGGCATATAACCCATTGAATCATGGAAATAGAGCAGAGTTTTGCCATTGTGCTGCACCGGGATAATTTCTAAGTCCCTGCGGATTGAAGGAACCGAACCTGTTAAAAATGTGTTTTTTGAGCTACTCATCACTGCTCGCTTGCCCTCTCATTTTATGGCATTCACACTTCTTGCCATATTTAATGCAAATGGGATGCTCAGGCGGCTCAGACAATCGCGCTTTACAGGCATTTCGT
>JAFIES010000018.1 GCA_020832415.1 Balneolaceae bacterium
GTTTTTTGCATCGGCTTATGGCTGCGGGCGAGTATTGGGGAAATCCCGCTGCGGTCATGGTTGGGCATCCTATTCTGACAGCGACGGCCTTGATTATGGAAGAGGTAAAGGAGATCATGTTGACCTTGTTGATCAGGCAAGAGCTCAGCAGGAACAATTTGAAGAACATATTGCTCAGCTACTTGCAGAAGCGCTTCAAGCTGTTGATGATATAACTATGCCGGAACAAATACCGCTTGCAGCACTTACTCCGGGGGTTCAAACCTATAGAGATGCAGGTATAGCATTTTATGATCTACCTTTCCCACAGCGAAATTCCTGGGTTGGTCAGATTGAGACAGCAATGGGAGCTTATTACTCGCCAAGCATGTCATTTCAAATACCGCAAATATTTGTGTCTGTGATGGATATAATGCGATCGGAAGGTCCGTGGATACCAAGTGACATGAATGCAAGTAATTTAAAGGGCGCTCTCGAGGTGTATGCGATTGTACTGAATCAAACTCTATCCAGCTGGAGCGATATCGTAGTTGACGATATTTTGATAGCAGTTGAGTACACCGAACAGGCTCAAATTGCATTTGACAACATGATGATGGGTTTAGAAGAAAGTCCGGTGCAATATGTGAGCCAACCGGAACCATCAACCAATGCAGAATCGGGAGTAGATTTTGCAGTTGATGAAAACCTGGCAGGGCAGCAGCAACAAAGTGTTGACGAATATTCTGAACAATTGAGTTTACTTAATGAGCAGTTTATCCAAAATATAAGTGACATTTCATCAAACCTTGAGTCGCTTGATGGATTATTAAAAGCTGAATCAGGGCTGTTCGGGGAGATGGACATTGTTGGTTGGATGGCTTTAAATGCAATGTTAATGGAGCAATTCGATCAATATTTTGCAGCTTTAGGAAATGAAATTTTAGCTAAAAGAGAGTGGGCTACCGGGCTTAGAAGCGAGATTTCAAATCTTGAACCCTCTCTGGAAACCACAATTAATAATTTAAGAACTGCGTATATAACTTCAATCAATAATGCGAGCTTGATGGGAGGGCAGAATTTAATAAATTCGGCCAATAATTTTAGCAGACAATTTGTTCAATTAATACAGTTTGCAAGAATTCTTGCAGATGAAGAAGATACCCGCACCTCCCTGCAGTCTCCTACTGCTTCAAGTCATGTGTCGGAATTATACAGCAGGGTAACACACCCTTTCACAGACTCATCATCAAGTTTGGGTAATGAGTACCAAGACGCATTCACAAATTTTTGGATCGAAATGAACCGTGCAGGGCTTTCTGCTTACATCAATGCAATGAACCAAAGAATGGTTCAGGAAGTATGGGCAGTTTATCACGATAGTAAAATTGAAACCTTTGAAACAGCTGCAAACTTTACCATACTGCTTGACCAGTTTTATACTACAAAGTCGAATCTTGGAGGTATTTTGTACAACCTGATTGATAATTATCTGGATTGGCGGGGAGCCCTGGATGATGTGGAAGGAGAGATAGACACCAACCTTCAGAGTTATGTGAACCAAAGAGATCAAATTGCACAGTCGCTGTTGCCTCCGCAAATAACAGAGATTGTTGTAAATCCAAACAGGGAGGATGGTACATTTTATAATGAAACTTATGTTGAGTGGATCGCTTCACATCCGGATGAAATTATAGAAAACAGTATTCAATACAATTACAGAGTTTTTGGAGAGGGCAGTACGGACATTTATGGTGCGCAGGACCGATACCTCAGTGTGGGTAATCGAATGAATCATACACTATATGCAAACAATTTTGGTGCAAGAACCACTAATGTCAACTTTGGTGTTCGGGTACGTGGCTCTGGAGGTAATACAGCAATCAGAAGGGCTTCTTTTTCTGTTGATGTTGATGAGGGAGGAAGCACTACTGCTCCTGGAACACAAGTATTACCAGAAGAAACCAGCCCGCCTGAAGCGCCTGTGATTGTTTTGCCGGAATATAATAGCACGTCAGTTAATGGAGAGAAACGGTATTGGACATCGAGCCCAACCAATGTGAATTTACTAATACAGGGTAACGATCCGGAAGTTGGAATTGCCCGGTTTGAATATTCAGTTGGTACTGAACCGGGGCTGGATAATATCATTGAGTGGACGCAGCTGCAGGGACAGAGGAGAACAAACAGCGACATTCCGGCTGAAGAAATGCAAGGCCCAACCTTGCCATTGGATATGACTCCGGGTGACGAATATTACATAAATGCGCGGGTCGAGAACAATATGGGGCAATGGAGCCCTGAGGTAACTTTAGACGCTCCACTTGTGTATGATGACTCCGTACCTCACAGCGTTGAACTACAGTTTATGGGAGCCATCTTTATAGATAATCTTAACCATCCACTCTTTGGCGGCAGCAGTAGTACAACTGTGCATCCGCTGATTGAAACGGTGCCGGAGTTTAACCCCTCATTCGGCCAGATTCAATCCTGGACCAATACCTACGGAGCTCCGGCAGTGCAGTACACGCAATTCTCGGCAGAAGAGGATGTTTCCGGCCTATCGCATTATCAATATGTATTGTCTCGAAGCTCATCCGACCCGGAAAATTTATTTGATTCCGGTGCCTATGATATTCACGAGGAAGGAATGCTGGTCATTGAAGGGCAGGATGACGATCTTCGATTTGGCAAGACAAATTCACCGGTACTGGATTCATTTCAGCGGGATGTATATCTGCATGTACGCCCAGTAGATAATGCCGGTAATGTGGGCGAGACCTACACATTTGGCCCGCACCAGTCCATTGACGCAACAAAGCCCAATTCCGGAAAACTCCAGGCGAAAGTAAGTGGCAACAGCGTGAAATTGTATATCATTGATGTACCGTATGATCCGGAATCGGATCTGTTGGGTATTCAATATGCAATCGGAACTTCTCCTGAAAGCGGCGATATTCGTAGTTTTCCACAAGGTAATACCGTTGACAAGCAGTGGAACCTAACAAGGTCGCAGATATTGAGTGGCACTTACGATGCTTCACCATCTATATCTGATATGTTGTCGTTTCAGCAATCCCCAAGACCAACACAGATAAATGAAACGAAGCGCTATTTATCAATCCCTGCTGAAGATCTGCCCGTTGGGGAAAACCTTTATATCCGTTACAGAAGTGTGAATACTAAGGGTATATCTTCGACAGTGAAGGCAACTGGGCCATTTAATCTCGATACTACTCCACCTATTGTTCCAAATGTAAACTTTACTGTTAATGAATCAACTCGAAGAGTTAACGCTGAGATTGGAAATATTTCTGACCCTGAGTCAGGAGTTACAAAGGTAGAACTTTGGGTGGCGCAGCCCGAGTTTCAGGGTGCAATGGGTGGTGGAAATTTTCAGGTAGTCTGGAGTCCGGTAACAGAAAAAGAAGAGGTACAAAGCCACGCAGGGGTTCGGCATGGTACGTTCAGTGAAAGCGGGATATCCGCTGCCATCCCGGATGATCTTGAATTGACCGGGCTGAAAGTAGCAGTGCGTATAACAAATGGAGCCGGATTAACAAGAGTAAGAACCGTTGACATAACGGAAAATGATATCTACTCACCACCTGTAATTATCATTCAACCATTTCTGATGCCATTTTAACAGGATATTATTATTAAGCTTAATATTATGAATTACCTAAATAGAATAATTATAACGGCAACTCTGTTAGCTATTATAATTTTGCCGGACATAATATTTTCACAAAATATTGACCTCGCTGAGATGGATGTTTTAGCGAGAGAGGATGGTAAAGCATATATTTTTCATGATTATGCAATTCCGTTATCACATGGATTTCATGTTTATCGGAGTGTGAATAACGGTGAGTGGGTACAACTCACGGATTCACCATTTTTCCCGGTTCAAAACGGTTACCAGTTACAGCAGCAAATGGGCGACGAATTCGATTTCATTCAGGAAAGTATGGAGATAGAAAATGCACAACGAACTTTTTTATTGCTAAGGTCTCAGACGGATGAAAATGCCATTATCAATGCCACACTGCCAAATCTTGCCCGGCTTTTAGGCCGTTCATTTATCGACCAAAATGCACCAATTGGTGAGATAGTAGCTTACAGGATTGAGATTGTTGATGATTTGAACAGGCCAACCGGTGATATTCTCGAACATGAATCGAGATTAACACCAGAACGCCCACTACAGCCGCAGAATGTTGAAGCTGATCATGAAGAGCGCAGAGTTCGGCTGCAATGGCACTATCCAACTCACGACGAAGATCCGGCCACAGAAAATGTAATGCGTTTTCAAACATACTATCGCGATGTGAGCAATAACCGTACTGTTAATGCAACCGATGCAATTCTTCTTCGAACCACAAATCAAAATGAATACAGGAAACATATAACCGTACCTGATATAGACAGAGAGTATGAATTTTGGGTTGTTGCTGTGGATTATTCAGGCCAGCAATCAGAAAGAAGTGAAGTAGTTACATTATTAATCAGAGATAATATCCCGCCTTCCATGGTTAGAAGAGTGCGGGCAACTGTAAGTGACCGGTATCATAGTGAAATTACCTGGCCAGCGAGCACCGATATTGATGTGGTTGGGTACCATGTTTACAAAGCAAGGGGAGATGAAGAGGAGTATTACAGAATTACGGACGAGCTACTCCCGCCGCTTCAAACATTTTTTGTGCATGAAGAGACCGAACCGGGAGTGCAGTATCGATACGCTGTAACAGCTGTTGATGAAAACGGCAACGAAAGTGAGCGATCTAATCCTGCCCATGTTTACATTTGGGATTACAGAACACCTGAACCGGTATCTGACTTAAGAGTGAGCTTTGATGTTGAGCAGTTCCAAACAGAACTAAGCTGGCAATCAGATACTGAGCCGGAAATGTTGCGAACCTTCCAGATTCTTAGAAGACAGATTCATCCGGAAGCCGGCGTGACGTTCGATCAGCTCAATGAATCAGCTCATCTGGACCCACATTTTACAGATAGCGGCTATCAAGACGGCTTCAGGGAGGGGCTTACCTTTGAATATGGTGTTGTTACTGTGGCTCTTAATGGCAATAGGAGTGATACCGTCTGGACTGATATTCAAATCCCCGTGATAACCCCACCAGAGCCACCTGCAAGCATTGATGTACGCATGCGAAATACAGAACGAGTTCAGGTAACCTGGCCGGCCTCAGTTTCTACGGACGTTACAAGTTACAAGGTGTACAGGCATCATGTAGAGTCTGATTCTACTAACACACTTGCCGAAAGAGGCAGGGGAATGAGAGTCTATCGCGATGATGAAATAAAGTTGTTTAATCAATATGTTTATTCGGTTACAGCAGTAGATTCAGCAGGAAATGAGTCGGAACCAGTTCTTGCTGATACGCTGCTGGCTCATCATCAACAGCCGCCACCGAGATCGCGTAATGTACAGGCTTTTACTACTGATGAGGGAGTTGAGTTACGCTGGCAGGTTCAGGATTCAAATATTGTGGATCGGTTCAAGATTTACAGAGCAAATATCGCTACCGGCATTTTTGAAACTATTGCCGAAGTTGACGGAGGGCAAACAACATTTATCCACGCTGAGAGCGAAGCCGGGCAGTGGTTCAAAGTATATCCTGTTGACAGGATGGGGCGGGAAGCCCGCACAGCCACACCGGTTCAGGCTGTAAACAGATAATGAAAGCAGCATCGGCAAAATGAAACCGTTTCGAAAAGGCCTTATTACAAGCCTGTTGATTATATTGCCTTTGATGGCAAGCGGGCAGGATCTGCAATATTATGTGGGCCAAGGTGCACTGCATTACGAATTGCAGGAGTATGAACAAGCCATTGACTTTTTTAGCTCAGCACTACAATACCCGTCTCCACCAAAGGAGGTTTATGCCTATTTAGCAAGCTCTTATCTGTTAACAGACAAGCCGGATAAAGCTGTTGATATTGCCTCAGAAGGGTTAGAAGAGCATTCAGAATTTCTCAGGCTTCGATTACTAAAAGGGGAAGCATTTATCAAAATAGATCCGGTTAAAGCGATACCTGTCTTTGGGGATATCTATTCTATGATCGAAGATGATTCGGTTGATTCAGAAAATGTCTCTGTCAATTTGATTAAGGCCTATCTTGGGCAGTTGCACCAGCAGGTAGGCGGGAACGCATTTGAGAGAGATGAGCAATTAACAGCAATTTCACATTTTGAAAAGGCTCGTAGCTATACCCCGGATAGTTTGTCTGTTCATAATAATCTTGCCTATCTCTATATCAAAAATGAGCAATGGAAAAAAGCTGCGAAAACGGCTGAAGAGGCACTGGTGTTATTTCCCGCCAACGAAAATCTGCTTTTTATGAAAGCACAGGCTTATGAAAACAAAAATGACCCTGAAAATTTGCTGCTGGCTGCTGAACAGCTCTATATATCCGATCCTGAGAATATTGATAAATCTATTATGTATGGAAGAGCACTGCTTAATAACAACAAGGCTCGACAGGCAAATGCATTCTTTCAGAAAAAAATAGAAGAAAATCCACACGAGAGAAGGCTTTACCGTACTTTGATTGAGATAAATCGTCAGAGAATGAATCAAGGCGGTTTGTTAAAAATCCTTGAGCTAAAATTGGTTGAATTTCCTGATGATCGTAACCTGCTGGAAGAGTATGGACGCGAATTAATTGCAGCAGGAAAAACAGAGGCCGCGCATGCACATTTTGATTCCCTTTCAACTCTATATAATTCTGCAGAGTTTGCACGGGTTGCTGCAAGGGCATATTTGTATGAGCCGGATTTCGATCGGGCAAAAACATCCTATAAATCATACCTGAAAATTTGGGCGGATGACCCAGGTCTATTGGGGGATTATGCCTTGATTTTAAAAGAGGCTGGAGATTTAAACCAATCAAAATCAACTTTTCAAAAGTATCTTTTGGTTGGTTCAGATCCTTGGATTTTACTTCAGTACGCCTCAATCATCGATTTAGAACAGGCTCAAGAAGAACTTTTTGATATTCTTCGAGAAAGCAAATATTCCGGTTTTACAGATTGGCTGGAGATCAGGGCAAATGAACTTAAACCAAATAGTACGGAAGAGTATGTTGATATATTGAGCAATCTGTTTAATCTGTATGAGCAAACACATAAAACCGTAAATCAGGATGCAGAGTCCGGGTTAAATGAATTAATGCTTCTTGAACCTGAGCTATTTACAAGCTTTACAAGGCTCTCTTTTATAAATACGGCTTTAGAAGAACTTCTTGTTTTGATTAGCGAAGAACTCTCCTTTGAAACGGCATTATCCATTCTTGATCGCACCGGTGAAATTCATCAGAATAGTGCAATTTTGAACCATTATTTGGGTGTTCTCTATTATGAGAAAAGCTACGATCTCACAGAAGCAAAACAAAGACTTGAAACAGCTGTAAGACTGAGCCCGGACCACGAAATCTCACACTTAGTTCTTGGACATTTGTATTCTGAGCTCAATGAGTTAGATCGAGCTATCTTATCTTATGAAAGAGTACTCTCCCTGAATAATCAGAACAGGGAAGCTTACCGGTCGATTATTCAACTGAGCCAGATGAATGATGATTTGGATTCTCTCTGTGAAAGGTGGTCTCAGCGATATAGACAGGACAGCAATAACGATCTGTTACGCGATTTTTTGATCGAAGCTCTGCACAGAGCTAATAGGTTTGAGGAAGCAAAAAAGGTTTTAGAGAGTATGTAATCTATTCAATCATAGTCAATCAGAATCAATCGATTGACTATAAATAAATAAGAGATATTTCATCAAAAAATGCTCTAGTTATCACAGGATACAACCATGTAGGATATACTATATCCACTGGTTTTTAAATAGTTTAAAAAGTTGCCGTTTATAACTAATAAAAGAGGGCTAAGGTCACAGAATTTCTGAAACTGCACTTATTGTTCAGCTTTACATTAAACTGATCAATCAGTCGAAGATTGGTGGAAAAGTGAAAAGCATTTATAGAACCTGTATAGACATGTATACGGCGACTGTTCATTGAATAAGCCCTGAATAAACCCGATTAACATAATACAAGGCTAAGCAATATCGAAATTAAGTGATTTTTGGGAGATGAAGATGAGTGAAATTCCCGATGTTTCGAACATTTCTGAGAAAACGGTCTATGGGGAATTGAAAAACTATAGGTTTTCTATACAAAGAGATACATAAAAACTGAGTAGATCTGAAAAATTTTTTCAATTTTTTGGCAGGCTTCCGGGTGTTTTTGGGCTTATATAAATAGAAATGTTCGTATAAACACTCAATATAACCCAAAGACTGTGGCAAGAGAAATACGATTTTTAAAATCACTTCTACCATTATTGTTGATTAGCGTATTCACCGCTAATATTTCCTGGGCTCAGGTAAATCCAGTAGCATCAAAAGTAACGGCAGAAGAAAAACTATTTGTTGAGTACATCGCAACCATTTTTGTTGAACCTAATGATAGTAACGGTGATTTAGTGGAAGTAGATCCCGACGATCTAAGTGTTGAACTTGATGATTCTTACTCCGGGAGGGTAACTATTGGGGATTTCGAACCGGTAGTGGTGCGCAGACAGATAGTAGGTTATGCAGCAGGGATGTCTACCAATGAGGCTCAAACTATAAGTGGAACTGTTGAATTGGCAGGAAGTCGTCTTCCCTTAGGCGCTTTTTCAACGAAGTTTCAGGAAATAGGTAATATTTCATCTGTAACTACTGAGGTTTCTAGTGCATTGGCAGATGGGGAGGATGAAGTATTAATTCGTGTAATTTTACTTGATGATGACCGAATGGCAATTGAAGGAGTTCATGAAGAAGATTTTGAATTAGCTTTTAAAGCGGCAGGCCCGCCACAGATTCAATCATTTGAAGAAGATAGTGACGCAGCCGGGTTTTACTATATTGGAATTACAAATACGGAGAGTGGTAGTGGAAGTTATGAATTGAGGGTGGCCGGCAGGTTTGTTGGCAGTGCCTCATTTACATTTGAAGAGATAGACCCTGTAGAACTTGTGGATCAAACCAGAACAATCGTAGAAGCAACTTCACCACACAGGCCGGATGGACAGGATGCATCAACTATAACCGTATCACTTTTTGATGCGAATAATGATCCTGTTGATGGTGTTCCTGAAAATGAAATCTGGCTAACATATATTTCGGGCGGTTCAGATTTTCTAAGTTTCTCTGGTTTTTCAGAAACAAGTGATGTAGGTGTTTTTGAAGGCCAGTTAACCAATAGCCAGATTGCAACTGTGGAGGTTGCTGCTCGAATTAATGGTGAAGATTCATACGATACCGCAAGGATAGTTTTTCAGGCAGAACCAGTCAGCGCCTCCAATTCGGAAGTTACCGCAACTTCACCCCATGCAGCAGATGGCGAAGATGCATCTGTAGTAACCATTAAGCTCTTCGACGAGTCCGGGAATCCAAGAATGATAACATCCGGGATGAGTTTTAATTTTGATATCTCAGGCGACGCGAGCATGGCCGGAAAAATTCGAGCGGATGAATCAGGAAGCTCACAAACAGGCTCAATTGTTGGGCCGGCTGATTCTAACGAAACGGAACTTGAAATTGTGAACGAGACTGAGGAGACCGTTACCGTGGCGGTCAGTGTGTTCGATCCGAATATTGAAGAATGGGTACTACTAGATGATGTACCAGAAATTGAGTTTATCACCATGCCGGATCCTGAACTCAGTAACATAACAGGAACAAGTGGCTCAGCCATAGCTGATGGCAGTGATGAAATAATTATAACAGTGGAACTGTTAGATTCTTCAAATCAACCAATCAATACAGTTGCCTCTGATGAGTTTGAGATAGTTGTTGGTGGCAATGCAACGAAAACTTCTGTTGAGAAAATAGATGGTAAAGATGGCCTTTATGAGTTCAGGCTTAGAAATAACACCGTAGAAACAGTTGATGTTACTGTTTTTGCAAGAAATATTTCGATCGATAGTATTGAAGTTGAGTTTGAAAAAGAGCCCGAACCGGATGATCCTGTGGTAGATGCATCCTCATCCAGTGTAGAGGCAACCAGTCCGCATACCGCTGATGGCAATGACGCCTCTACGGTAACAGTTACCGTGATGGGTGATGATGTTAACCCAATGACCGGATTTTCCAATAGTGATTTTGATATCGATCTTACCGGAAATGCAAGTGCATCAAATGTATCGAATGAAGGCGGGGGAGAGTATGAATTTGAGGTGACCAACTCTACTGCCCAAACGGTTACTTTAACGGTAACTGTTGACGGTACGTAGCTTAATGATACCCCGCAAATTGAATTCCGGGAAGAAGAACCGGATGATCCTGTGGTAGATGCATCCTCATCCAGTGTAGAGGCAACCA
>JAFIES010000017.1 GCA_020832415.1 Balneolaceae bacterium
TATGCCATCCATGCAGAGTTTAAAAACCGAACCGTGTCTTCTGGTAAATCACTAATTAATTTATTCCCATGGAATGGACGAGTTAGGGCATTACCATGTAACTCATAAATTACATCTCCACCGGAATCTTTTACTTTACACGAACCCCAATTAATAAAAGTACTTCTCGCAACTGAAAGTAGTTGGCACAGTTTTCTGATCTTCTCACAAGCAAATTCATAATCACTCAGGCTTTTGATTTTTGCAAAAAGTGTAGAAGTTTTTAAAACACCTCCCTGTCTCTGAAGTTGTTGTTTGATTACGTTGTAGTCATCTACTTTTTCAATTCTACATTCGAAATCGTGAAAATTAAGCTTAAGAATTGATCTGGTTCCTTTTTCCCCCTTTTCGGTATTCTTAACAACCCATTCATTATCAAGAAACAAGAAATTGATCAGTTCAAATTGAACTATAAAACCATCAGAAAATACTTTTTCACCGATTTCACATTGCCCCACATATCCATTCAAAATAACTTTGGAATCAGTCTTAGTACCAACCGTAGAATCTTTTGCAAATAATCCGGTTATCAGTACTTTTCTGTCATCACTATCAACCCCTTCGATTCTATCAAGTCCAGCCGATTTCAATAATGAAAAAGCATCAAATGTTCCAACCTCATCAATAATTGCATTAAACAATAATTTCTCTTCTCCACGTTTTGCAATTTCAAAACTAACATGGTGTTTTTTCCCATCTTTCTGGTACAGTTCACCGGCCCCCTGTACTACTTTTTCAAGATCTCCGTAATATTCAAATCTTTGCATGTGTGTGAAAGTGTTATACGATTACAAAATCTTCTGGCATTTCCGGCATTTCATCCCATGTACGTTCCATTAGTTCCCGGCCATTTTTCTTCTTGTTTCGTCCACCCCACTGTTTAAAGAAGAAGGGCACATTTGCAGTTTCACATTGTTCTTTAATATCGAAAACCCATTCCGGCTCCATTGGCCGCGGCTTGTGGCCACTTTCACCGCCAACAATCACCCAGTCAATGTTATTCAAGTTCATATCAGTTAGTGGTCCGATCAATGGCTCACAAGATAGAAACTTTGTTTTTGCATTCGTTTTGCTCAGTATATCAATGCGCTGCTTCACCCGGTTATCCTCAACCGATGTACCCATCCATATATTCTCTCCCCATTCAAGTAATTCGGCCTGATCATATTCCAGCAATAGCTCAGTACGCTTAGTCAAAACCTGAAATACGTGTCGTGGATTATCATTCATTACCCGGAACACATCCTTTATAAACTCAATCGGAACCTCCGGATGAAACAGGTCACTCATTGAATTCACAAATACTACACGGGATTTTTTCCATTTGTAGGGTTCATCTAAAGTTTCGGGATGCATTCGTACATTGAATCCATCCTTGTACTTTTCCACTCCCATGGCCTGAAGCCTTCTTGCCATCACTTCCGCATAGCAAAATTTACATCCCTGTGAAACCTTCGTACATCCGGTTACCGGGTTCCAGGTTAATTCAGTCCATTCGATAGACGATTGTGCCATAGTACTATTTGATTAGTCTTATTCTTACTCGATCCGGTATTTTTTTGTAATTCTCGTAGTTAACATAGAATGCCCCTTTTCTCGCGATAGTGCCATCTTTTAAACGTACTTCCAGTAATCCATCATTTTGAAAACTCTGCAAGACAGCCTTTACATGGGTTGGAAGAAAGCCATTCGTTAAGCCAAATTCATACAGCTCTGCATTGATCCTTGGTGACTGTAAAAAGTTAATCAGTCCATCCTTTAGCCTGTTTATTTTGGGAGTTTTTTCTACTTCAGCAAAAAGATCACTTCCCATTCTAAATTTCCAGCCCCTGCCTTCTTCTTCATCAATCTTCCATTTGGATTCAAGCATTTTTTCAAAACCTCTTATGTGGCTCGTAAAAAAGAATAGACAAAAATATTGATTCACTCCGCGAGCAATTACGAATGAATCTACAAAGCATTGTTCATCTAAAAAGGCTCTAAATTTTTGTACAAGTGTTTCGATGAAGTCCAGACCTGTATTGCTTTCCGGCCACTCAGATTCAGGTACTAATTCTGAAATGAATTCTTGAAGGCATTCTGGTGTACCTTTCTTTACAAACCGAAACATGTTTTGAGTTGGTAAAAAAAGTAGTACTTCCGAATTGCCAGTTTGAAGCAATCTCTTAATATCTTCTGCTTTTATTTCGCCATATCCGTATGGATCGATAAACACAAAACCCTTTTCGCTTGAAAATGATCTAAAATTATTTATACCTCTTTCAAGGATTTCTCGATAATCATCGGTAGTTAATTCTAATTGCCCAAAATCTGGGTAATACAAATTATTTTCATTTATGGAGCTTTTAAGCTTCTCAATTTTTTCTTCATCTTTGTCATTGAAATAACAATGAAATTTAACTGGATCGTTGCCCTTTGCTTTTGTGTCATAGTGTATTTTTTTAACTCGTTCTAAAAAAATAATGGGACTGCCCTTTCCCCCATTCTTGTATATACCTTGACCACAAAACATGTCATAAATGATCACGTCAGAATAATATCCAGCACTATTTATAATGTTTAAATATCGGTCCATATAAGTAGACAGAAGCTCTATTTTCGCTTGTGAATGTTCATACATGTTTAGCTGTGAATCTTTGAACACCATCATATACCTATATTTTAACTTCTGCCTGTGTCAACATAATGTCACTGTAATCTCATTTTTTTAATCTACTACCAGTCCTGGATTAAACTTACTTATCTTGTAATTTATGAGAACCCTATCGGCTTTTTCATGTGATATATCGATCTCCTGCTGGGCAATCTATTTCAGTGTTAGTGTCACATTGCCATTCATAGATTTACAATCTCCGAGAATAGTATAATCAAATATTGACAAATGTCGGAATGGGATGATAATATTTATACTACTCTAAGATCTATCCTTGAAGCAAATTCTTCCAAACTCATCTCTAATGCTCTTGACAGTTTCAACACAGTGAACAATGACGGCATGTATAGTCTTCTCTCCAAATCAGAAATGTAGATCTCATCCATCTGACATCTCTCAGCATATTGGAATAATTTGACATTTTCAGAAAACGAGCATTATTTGATTACATTCCATCTAATTTCAGCATATCCAGTCTCACTTTTCTCCTGGTAACCTTTGCATAAACCTGAGTTGACCGGGAATCTTTGTGACCAAGAATTTTCTGTATTGTACTTATTGGGATTCCATTTTCGAGAGCAACCGTTGTGGCAAATGTGTGCCGGGCCATATGGAATGTTAAATTTTTCCTAATACTACAAATATCAGCGATCTCCTTTAAATAGGCATTCATTTTCTGATTACTCAAAATGGGTAACAGGTTTCCATCCTGCGTTTCAGGATCATTTGAATACTTTTCGATGATATCGAGAGCTTTTTTCAGTAAAAGTATAAATGATGGTTCATTGGTCTTTTGGCGGTTAACCACAAGCCAGTTGTTCCCATCTTTGTCAACCTCTATATCAGATTTATTAATCACTTCCACATCACTATAGCTTAATCCGGTATAACAGCAAAACAGAAACATATCTCTCACCCGGTCTATCCTGTCAATTTCGATCTGTTTTTCTTCAATCGCTTGTAATTCATGGTCGGCAAGATAACGCGGAGCCTTTGTTTCGTAGGTCTCCTTATAGCGCAAATAAGGATCTTTTGCCAATATTTCTTCTGCTATTGCTTCCCGAATCACCTTTTTCAGATGACTGATGTATTTCAGAGTTGAATTGTGACTGCAAGGATTACTTTTTGTTTTCAAATAGTGTTCGAAAGCTTTTATAAAAGAAAGGTTTACCCGATGTATTGAAAATTCTGCCTGATTGAATGAATTTTTCACAAAATCTTTCAAATGTCCAAGACAAGTGGTGTATTTTTTGTATGTACTATTTGAATATTCCTTGCCAATCAGCTCTTTCATCCTTTCATTGTGCAATTCGATATACTTAAAAAGATCAACATGCTTTTCATTTTTGTTGAGAAGCGCATCCTTAATAGTTGAAGCTGTTACAGGCTTCCTTTCTTTAATCAGCTCTGTTTCAGCTTCCAATACTTTACGCCGGTATTCATCCAGTACTCGGTTAATGGCGTTAGATGTTGGTGTATTTCCTTTTACCTGCTGTTTATCAACATTCCACTTTGAAGGTTCAATATACTTCTTCGTGGTGACCTCTTTTCTGCGGTTATCAACCGTAATTCTGAGGTAAATCGGGCATTTTCCGGCTTTGTTAATTTTGTTTTTTCTGAGAATAAATGATGTATGTACAAAGTTCATTACATTGAAATTATTGAGTTTGGGATATAATTAAGGCAGGTCTCTCTATATACACCTGCATCGGAGAGCAATCTTCTATATCCGCTCTCAAGAAGTGAGTACCATGTGAACCTTCTATAATGCAGGTGACCTATTTCTATGGTGGTTTATAGAGGTCACCGCATGGTTCACCAAATATTTGTAATGAACTGGTACGATCTGTAAATAAAAAACCCCCTGTGCGCTTAATAAGCCATAATTCACAGGGAATTGTATCAATCTGTAAGTTAATTGGTGGAGGTGCGGGGAGTTGAACCCCGGTCCGAGATGGCAATCCCTCAAGCGTCTACATGCTTAGCTGTTGATTAAGGTTTCGG
>JAFIES010000019.1 GCA_020832415.1 Balneolaceae bacterium
GCTCAGACAATCGCGCTTTGCAGGCATTTCGTCCATGGAAAATGAGCAGATGGGAGAGATTGGTCCAAAGTTCACGCGGAAAGAGTGCCATCAAATCGCGTTCAATTTTGTTTGTATTCTTTTTCTCTCTTGTAAAGCCCAATCGATTGGAGATTCTTTTTACATGGGTATCAACCACTACTCCTTCATTAATATTAAATGCATTGCCTAAAACCACGTTTGCGGTTTTACGGGCAGCTCCGCGGAGTGTAAGGAGCTCATCCATTGTCTGTGGAACTTCTCCGTTAAACTCTTCGACAAGAGTTCTGGAAGCCTCTTTCAGCGATAACGCTTTATTTCTGTAAAAACCTGTGGTTCGTACAAGTTCTTCCAGCTCTTCAAGAGGTGCCTCTGCCATGGTTTCGGGAGTGGGAAAAGCTTCAAAAAGGGCGGGAGTTACTTTATTCACCCTTACATCTGTGCACTGAGCACTCAGAATTGTTGCGATAAGTAACTCAAATGGATTTCTGTGATTTAATTCGCAGTGAGGATTTGGATAATGCTCAAGAAGCTCGTTATAAATTGTAAGAGCTCGTTCTTTCTGCTTTGAAGTTTTTCTTGGGAGTTTTGGCACAATGTATCGTTAAGTTTTTGTTTTGAAACAAAGTCGTGATTTGTGGATGCCACATCAAGTTAAGAACCGTAAATATGTTCCGCTGTATCCTCTTTTATTGTATCACTTTTTCTCTTGAAATGGTTCCTCTGTGATAAATGGCGTACCTTAAACAGTTGAAATTTTCTGTATAAAAATCACACCGGATAAGATGCACCTATACAAACAGAAATGAATAGAAAACAGGTTTTTGGTACCGTTTTAATATTCACTCTGATTTACATTCTCAGTTTTGTTGACAGGCAAATTGTTGCTGTTCTGGGGGTTCAAATCAGGGATTCGCTGATGTTGAGTAATTTCCAAATAGGGTTGCTTTACGGACCGGCGTTCTCATTTATTTATGCAGTTGCTGGCATACCAATGGGACGTCTTGCAGATAAAACGTCGCGTAAACTTATGATATGCATTGGGCTTTTTATCTGGAGTTTGATGACTGTGATAAGTGGTTTTGCAGCGTCGTTCACATTTTTGATCACGGCACGTCTGTTTGTTGGGTTAAGCCAGGCCATGCTGAGCCCGGCTGTCTATTCGTATATGGCTGATTCTTTCCCCGCTGAAAAGCGCGCAACCATTTTTTCAATCTATGCCAGCGGGATATTTATTGGAATTGGCCTCTCATTTCTGGCCGGTGGAACCATATCCATGCAGTATGATTGGCGCCTCGCAATGGTAGCTGTTGGATTACCCGGAATTGTACTCGCTCCATTAGTCTGGTGGTACCTCAAAGAGCCGGAAAGATCAAAAAAAGATCAGGTTATGGGTGGGTCTGCACTATCAGAAATAGCTGAAATGCTTCGAAAACCATCCATTCGCTGGCATTTAATCGGTTTTTCAAGCCTTGCATGTATTGGGTATACCATTCTGGCATTTGCCGGAAATGTGTTTGCGGATGTGTTTAACAGTCCTCAGTATATATCACGTTACGGCTGGTTTATGTTTGGCGTGGCAGGAACGGTAATTATTTCCGGGAAAATTGCAGATCAATTGGCCAAAAAATCACCCGAAAGAAGGTTTTGGATGGGTATTATAGCAGCTGTTGGAGGTATTCCGTTTTACATTATTGGTTTGTTCAGCTCTGATGTATCAATTGCTTTCGTCTGCATGGGTGCGGGTGTGCTAATCTCCTCATCATATAATGGAGTTGCGGCGGCACTGCTTCAATATTTTGTTGCATCACATCAACGGGCGCTTGCCGGAGGAGTTTATCTCTTTGTGATAAGTATAGCGGGATTTGGGCTTGGCCCTCCATTGGCAGGCTGGTTAACCGACAGTGTATTTACCGGTACCTATGCCGTATCTTATGCCATATTCTCAATCATCCTTGTTTGTGCAACTGTAGCTGTTTTTGCGTTTTTGAGAGCTATGAAATTTTACGAAAAGGATGCCGTAATAGAATCTGTTTAACCTGATTTCAGTCAACATTAAATTCAAATTTGTGGATAGCAAAAAAAAAGAAAACTTAAATACCGATCAGACAGAATGGAGAGAAACTCCCTACTTATTGATTAAAGGCTTTTTGATGGGATCGGCAGATATTGTGCCCGGAGTAAGCGGCGGTACGATGGCCCTTATTACAGGAATTTATGACCGCTTTATTTTCGCGATTAAAAGTTTTGATTCAAAAGCTGTGTCAAGTGCTCTCAGATTCAGAATAGCTGAACTGTTCAGCCAGATTCACTGGAGATTCATTTTGCTCCTCGCAACAGGAATTGTGCTTGCAATCTTCTTTTTTACAAGAGTTGTACCGCTCCAGGTATATATGTTTACTCACCCAGAACTGATTTATGGAATATTCTTTGGCCTGATTCTGGGATCCATATTCCTCCTGATCGCAGAAATCGATACGAAAGACAGAAACTGGAAATATAGCATTCCACTCATTTTAGGCGCTTTGTTTGGATTTTGGATTGTTACACTTGTTCCCGCAGATACCCCCGAAACGTTTTGGTTTGTTTTTCTTACCGGCTCTGTTTCCATATCAGCGATGGTTTTACCGGGAATTTCAGGCTCATACATTCTGCTGATTTTCAGAAAGTACGATTATGTGCTTATGCAGTTGAGTGCACTTGGAACCGGTGATACATTCAACGCCATTCTGAACTTAACACCATTTGCTCTTGGAGCACTCACGGGGTTGGTGGTTTTTTCGCGAATACTCTCCTGGCTGTTGAAAAATTACTACACAGCTACAATCGTTGTACTGGTTGGTTTTTTGGTAGGTTCACTTTATGTGATTTGGCCCTATCAAGACCGGGAATTTACAGAAAGCGTACGAAGCGTTGAAGAGATATCAGTGGCAGATCCTCTTGTGCAGGATTTAATGCAGCGCGAAGTACTCCCAGACACTCCCTACTACTACTATTTAGGGGATCTGATTAATCCCGACGAAGAATCGTTAGAACAACGGAAAATTGAAGTGATCAGAATCTCAAGAAAAGTGATTAATTCCACTCCGTTTCTTCCCTGGCGGAATGAAAGACATACCGATGATGATGTAGATACCATGAATGGGCTTGTCGGATTTATCATAGGCATTGTTTTGATTGTTGGGATTTCCTACCTGAGAAAAAAACAATAAAATATTGGCCGAAAATTGATTGTTTAAAGAACAGCCCTTTAAAAGTTAATAATGTCTGAAACTCTATAGTTATAGTTTTCAACTCTTTTCCGTATAATTAAGTAGTAACAGAAATTAAAATGAGGTTGAAAAATGATAGAACTTAAAAAGATTTTAGTGCCAACAGACTTTTCCAAAGGAGCTGAGGTAGCGTATCCGGTTGCACAGAATATCGCAAATACATTTGGCGGAAAGATTGATTTTATTCACATCATCCCAACCTTAAAATATTTCAACGAGAGTTTAAAGCGGCTGGGTGTTCCACTTGATATGAATAAGGATGTGTATCCTCGCATAATTGATGAGTCGGAAGCAAAGATCAAGAAAGCGATGGATCAATACCTTAAAGAGATTAACAAAGGCAGCCACGCTATCAAAATCGACCGAAGGCCATCTGAGGCGATTGTTGAGTACGCTTCGGAAAACGGCTACGACCTTATCATTATGGGTGCCCGCGGAAAAGACGAATCCAGGTTAATACGCGGTGGTACAACAGAGCGGGTGATCAGGAAATCCAAAGTTCCGGTATTTTCTGTTGACAGTCGCTTCGATAAAGAGAACATAAAAAATGTAGTTCTCACAACTGATACTTCCGAGCTATCCCTTGCTGCATTTCCGCTCGCTGTATCCATAGCCGATACATTTGGTGCCGATCTTACACTATTCCATGTAATTGAACTGTATGGAACTGTATCAGAAGATATACCCAGAAACCCTGAAAAAGGTGAAGCTGTTTCGATTTATGAGGCTATCATCGATCGCATCAACAACTATCTGACCAAAAGAAAATTCGATTCACTGCATGTTCAGAGAACAGGTGTTATGTTTGAGGATGAAGTTGTGATTTCTGATGGTGACAGCAGCCGCTCAGTACAATTGTTTACAAAAGTTGAGAAAGGAATTTCAGCTCACTACGAAATTGAATCGTACGCATCAGAAAATGCAGATCTGGTGATAATGGCAACACATGGACACAGTGGATTTGCCCACCTTATTTTGGGCTCAACAGCCGAGAAAGTGGCTCAGTACGTAAAGAAACCGGTAATCACAATACGTCCGGATGAGAACGATTTTACGAGTGGCTGATACGCCTTTTAAGATCTTAACCGTTCAATAAGTTTAATGAGCAAAATACCCCGCATGTCGGGGTATTTTTTTGGAATTTCTTCAAGAACTCTATTTAAAGAAAAATCTTAAATGTTGTTTTTTTTGAAAAAACATTGCATTATTCGCTCCTTAAATTAAGAAGAGGTTTAGTAAAACCTTAGAGATACATTCATCGTATATCCAACCGATTTTTCAATTCTAATTAAAATCAGATCATATGAAAGTCAGCTATAAATTATTCTCAGGATTATTGATCGCTATTTTATTGCTTCCGGCATCAATATTCTCTCAGAATCTGGAAACGTTTGAACAGAACGTAACCGAATTTACACTCGATAACGGCCTGCATTTTATTGTTGTAGAGAGGCCGGTAGCTCCTGTTGTAAGTTTCGTGACATTTGTAAATGTTGGTGGAGTTGACGAACCTGCCGGCCATACAGGAATTGCTCATATTTTTGAGCATATGGTTTTTAAAGGTTCAAAAACCGTTGGCACTACAAACTGGGAAGAAGAGCAACAATATATCGACAAGATGGACGAAGCCTACCGTGCCTGGCTGGATGAGAAATACAGCCCAAACCCGGATGAGGAGGTTATGGATTACCACTGGGAAAAGTTTGAAGAGTATAAAGAGAGGGCTTCAGAATATGTGGTAACCAATGAGTTCGACGAAATTATCAGCAGGGAAGGTGCCACAGGGTTAAACGCACGGACCGGATACGATTTTACAGATTATTTTTACAGCCTGCCACAAAATCGGGCTGAACTCTGGTTCAGTCTTGAATCGGATAGGTTTCAGAATCCTGTGTTTCGGGAGTTTTATGAGGAGAAAGATGTGGTTCGAGAGGAGCGAAGAATGGGTGTAGATTCTGATCCTTTTGGCCGCCTCCGTGAAGAGTTTGGCAGTATAGCGTTTGCAGCACATCCGTATGGCAGAAGCCTTATCGGTTGGCCATCAGATATAACAGCTACCACAATCAAAGATACGCAGAACTTCTTTGACACTTATTACACCAACAACAACTTTACGTTTGCAATAGTGGGTGATGTAGATCCTGAACAAATGCGTGAGTATGCAGAAATTTATTTTGGCGGAATTGCACCAACAGGCGATGCACCCGTGGTGAAAACAATCGAGCCACAACAAAGAGGGGAGAGGCGTTTTGTTATTGAGGAGGATTCACAACCAATTTTGATGATTGGATATCACACTGTAAGCCAAACCCATGAGGACTGGCCGGCTCTTCAGATGTTATCATCAGTGATGTCGAGCGGACGTACATCCAGACTCTACAGAAGGTTGGTTCAGGATGATGAATTAGCACTTGTTGCCCAAACTTCGGTAGGTTATCCCGGCACGAAATATCCATCTTTATTCATTGCATTAAGTATCCCAAATCAGGGAGTTTCCATCGATGAACTGGAAGATGCAATCTACGATGAGTTTGAGCGTGTAAAAAAGGGTGATATCACACAGCAAGAACTTGACCGGGCAATTACAAATTCGCGCGCAAACCTAGTGAGAAGTCTAAACTCAAACATGGGCCTTGCCATGCAGCTTGCACGCATTCAGGGGCAACAGGGGGACTGGCGCAGGCTCTTTACGTATGTAGACGAGCTTCAAAATGTTACCCTGGAAGATCTGCAGAGGGTAGCAAATCAATACCTGGTTCGAGAAAACAGAACTGTGGGACGGCTTATCAACAGAGATGATTCAGAATCTGTATCGCAAGCGCAATAAGAATTGAAAAAGGAGAATAACATGAAAAAGTTTTTATTAACGACAATCGTATTAGCTATTTCACTTCTGAGCGTTGCAGAGGCTCAGCGCAGCTGGAATGAAATTGAATATCCGCCATTAAACAGTTTTGAAAAACCGGATATAGAGATCTTTGAACTTGATAATGGAATCCGCTTTTATCTTGTTGAAGATCATGAGCTTCCACTGATTAACCTTCGAGTACTTGTGCGAACGGGAGGAGTACTGGTTCCTAATGAAAAAGCCGGTCTCAACAGTATTACAGGCAGCGTAATGAGAACCGGTGGTACCACATCAATTTCAGGTGATGAACTGAATGAACTGCTTGCAGACCGAGCAGCAAGTATGGAAACAAGCATTGGGATGTCTTCAGGCTCGGCAACGATGAATGTATTGAAGGAAGATTTTGAAGAACTTCTTCCAACGTTCATTGATCTGCTAAAAAACCCTGCATTTCCTGAAAACAGAATAAATCTTGCAAAAACACAGCAAAAAACTTCGATCTCAAGGAGAAATGATGAGTCCATTCCGTTGGGCTTGAGGGAGTTTCAAAAGCTACTCTACGGACCGGAATCTGTGTACGCACGAACCACAGAATATGCCACAATTGACAATATTACACGAGATGACCTTGTTGATTTCCACGCAAAATCATTCGTAGGGGAAAATATGATGATTGGCGTAGTGGGTGATTTTGACACCGCTGAAATGCGAGCACTGCTTGAAAATACCTTTAACGAAATACCGGCCGGCGAACAGCTTGATCTGAACTTTCCTGAAGTAGACTACGAGTTTGTAAACACAATAAACTTTGTTGACAAACGAGACGTAAATCAAAGTTTCGTAATGCTTGGGCATATTGGCGGTATGCGTGATAATCCCGATTATGCCAAACTTCAGGTAATGAACCGAATATTGAGTGATGGATTTTCGGGCCGATTGATGCGAATTGTACGAAGCCAGATGGGCCTTGCCTACTCTGTATTTGGTGAATATGGCAGCGGAAACTTCTATCCAGGAATGTTTTACTCGGGTGTAATGACACAAAGCCAAACCACTGCAGAGGCTATAAATGCAATTTTAGATCAAATAAAAAGATTACAAAATGAGCCTGTGAGCGAACAGGAGCTGCAAGATACTAAAGACCGCTTTTTGAACTCTCTTGTTTTCGAATATACAAGTATTGCAAGCGTATTGAACGAGAGGCTTAGTTACGATTATGCCGGGCTTGATCCGGATACATTCGACAGGCTTGTTGAAGAAATTCAGGCTGTAACCATTGAGGATGTACAACAAGTTGCACAAGATTATCTTCGCCCTGATGCACTTCAAATTTTAGTGGTAGGTAATGGTGCAGAGATAGGCGATCAGCTTGAGCAGTTTGGTGAGATAAACGAAGTTGATATTACTATTCCACAGCCCGATGATGAAGAAGAAGTAACAGCCGGTGATGCTGAAGCAGGAAAAGAGTGGGGGCAACGAATGGCAGCTGCTATTCTTCCTCATGGTAAGATTGACGGCGAACTTGTTTACGAAGCGGATAACATTATTCAGGCAACGCCCCAAAATGAAATGACTCTCGGTTTGAAGCAAACCATAGACTTCAGTTCCGACAGAGTGATTTCAGAAATTACAGCACCAATGGGCCAAATCACCATGAAGCTTGAAGGTGGCGATGCTGTTATGATGATGGGAGGCAACGAAGCGCCAATGCCTGCAGAGCAAAGAGAACAGCTGTTGGCTGAATATCACCGCAATCCTGTATACATTGCTATGAATATTGAGGAGATGAATATTGAATATGTAGGCCTGGAAGAGGTAGATGGTGTGGAATATGCAGTTATCCGATTAAATAATGGTACGTCTATGAGTCTCTATCTCGATCAGGAAAGTGCACTACCGGTAATAACTTCATACAGGCAATTTGATCCGCAGGAAGGCGCCCAGGTAACATTACGTGTTATTGCAGAAGATTGGACCGAGGCAGGAGGAGTATTTTTGCCATATTTATCAACAATCTATTCCGGTGAAGAGAGAGCCGGACGAACAGTCATCAAATCACACTCTGTAGAGTAGAAAACACCACTTATTTTCAAGGCTCTGGTCATTTTATCAGAGCCTTTTTTATTTTGGGTTGATGATACTATTCAAAAAACTTAACGCAACCATCAAATGAACATAAAACCGGACGAATATGGTGAATATTACAGCAGATATATCACTTTGAGTAATAATAAATCACTTTCTGATCTTTTGGGTAGAAATACAGAAATCATGGAGGAGCTGTTTGGTAAGCTGAACAGTGAAAACTCGCTGCTCCGATATGAAAAGGGGAAATGGTCAATTAAAGAGGTGATTGGGCATATCGTAGATACTGAGCGGGTGTTCAATTATCGGGCACTCAGTATTGCGAGAGATGAAAAAAGTGAATTACCGGGATATGATCATGATATCTTCGTGCAAAATGCACACTTTGATGAACAATCTCTGGACCAGCTTCAAAAACAGTATCAGGCGGTCAGACAATCCACTGTTACACTATGGGGCTCTTTTTCAGATGATGATTATCTAAAAAAAGGCGTGGTAAACAGTGTTCCGTTTACTGTGAGGGCTCTATGTTATGTTATTGCGGGACACGAAATGCATCATATCAAAATTCTGAATGAGAGATATCTCCCTTTACTGTAAAAAGGTAAAGGTTTCAGGCAGGGATTTTTTTTGATCTGATTTTTTTCCGGCAGAAGATGTAGTATCTGCATATTGAAAGAGTTGAGTGGCCAGTTTGTCAATGTTGGTAATTTCAGAAATCGTTGTGATATGGTCACTTTCGAGCCACTCATTTACCCGTTTCACAAATTTCTTATTAACCCTCTTCACTACAGTAACACCCATTTTCTTTAAAGCTGCTGCGTTACAGAGTTGTTCATATTGATTTCTGATCGGGATAACCATCAGCTTTTTGCCCAGATACATCGTTTCAGCAGAGGTTTCAAATCCGGCACTTGTAATAACTCCCAGTCCGGTTTTCATACTTTGTAAGAAAGGACGATTCCCCACGGGGTTCACAGTTACATTCTCGCGAGTAAAATTATCGGTACATGAAGGGGAAAATATATGCCAGTCTACACTTGGTATCTGAGTGAAAATTTCCAAAAGCACATCATGATGAAATGCGGGCAAATAGATGGTTACGTGGTTCTCTTTTCGTACATCCAGTCCAAGAACTTCACTTCTGATGATTGGCGGGAGTATAAATGAATCATATCTCTGAAAATGAAATCCAATTGCATGCCGGCAGGGAGCAAAATTTTTAAGAATCTGCTCTGCAAAAAGTGATTTATGGCGCGGACGGGGGCTCAACTCCGACAAAAAAGAGGCCTGATGGCTCAATGCTACAGTAGGCACCTCTTTATTTTGAGCAGCCCAGGCCGTTACCGGCTCATAATCAGATATGATCAGATCATATCGCTCAGTTTCAATCGATTGAATATCCCGGATGAATGTTACCGGTTTTAAGTTCAGCGCAGTTTGCAAATACGAAACTCCGCCTTTGGAATCGTAAGCAAGGCTAAGCCCTCGTTTTTGGATTACGGGCCTGTCATCGAGCGTCATGTTGCAGTTGTAGCCACTTACAAGTACATCAATATCAGCGCTTTTTGAGAGAACTGGTAAAATTTCCCGTGCTCTGCTTATATGCCCGTGGCCGGTTCCCTGTATACCGTATAGTATCTTCATTTTATTTGGATGAGTGATTTTGTACCATTACTTCGGATTAATTTTTCTATGCGCTCACTGGTGGTAAAGTCCTCTTCTGTGTACCTGTACATATTCCACTCTGCACCATCATATTCAAGAGCAGTGAGATTCTCTATCCAATCACCCGAATTCATATAGATCACAGATCCCTTTTCGTTTTCAAACCCGCGAATTTTTGGCTGATGGATGTGTCCGCATATCACATAATCGTAGCCCTGATCAATGGCCAGTTCGATGGCTGTGATTTCAAAATCATCGATAAAACGAACGGCTTTTTTAACACTATCTTTAATTTTTTTTGAGAGAGACAGCTTTCCTTTCCCCATTTTGACGGATATCCGGTTCATCGCACGATTTAGCAGAATGAGAAGGTCATATCCCTGTCTGCCAATTTTTGCAATCCACTTGCTGTATTTCATGCTGATGTCGAAAATATCACCGTGAAAAATCCACACTTTTTCTCCATTCAGATCAAGAACCAGTTTATCCCGGATAAAAAGAGGCCCAAGCTGCAGGCTCGAAACTTTTCTGAGTACTTCATCGTGATTGCCGGTGAGATAATAGATATCGGTACCGTTCGTCATCATGGTAAGCAGAGTACGCAACACCATCATGTGAGATTCCGGCCAGTAGTACTTTTTGAAATTCCACACATCCACAAAATCTCCGTTTAATACAATGATTTTCGGATCAATGGAGTTGAGATATTGAAGCAGCTCAAGGGCGTGGCATCCAACCGTACCCAGATGCACATCGGACAGTACGACAATTTCAAGCGGTCTTTTTTTCATTTTCGCGCAGATGATTATTTATTTATAAAGAAAATCATCCACTATTATCTCTTTGTGTCGCAACTGTTAGATAATTATGATCACATTGTTACTGAATTATTTCCTCTTTTTAATGAATGTGTATGGCACAATCAGCTAACTTGCATTAAATGAACCGAATTAAAGGATAATGAGATGGACATGAATAAAAAACTGCTCATCTTTGGCAGCTATGGATTTACGGGTAATCTGATTGTTGAAAGAGCAACCAACGCTGGGTTTCATGTGATTTTATCGGGAAGGGATGAGATTAAATTGAAGGCGCAGGCAGAAGAGTGGAATGTACCCTATAAAAAAGCTTCACTTGATTTACCCGGTGAACTTGATGAGGCATTAACCGGTGTGGATGTTGTGCTTCACTGTGCCGGGCCCTTCGTGCATACCTGGAAACCCATAGCGGATGCCTGCCTTCGAAACAGCTGCCATTACCTCGATATAACCGGAGAGATACCTGTTTTTGAGTCGCTAAGAAAATTGGATAAAGAATTCAGAGAAAAAAAATTAATGGCTATGCCCGGAGCCGGTTTTGATGTGGTTCCTACAGACTGTGTGGCTAACTATTTGAATAAATCGATGCCGGATGCAACCCATCTCGAATTGGCATTTAAGGGATTGGGTGGCAGTATATCTCGTGGTACAGCAAAAACGATGGTGGAAAATCTGGGGAGCGGTGGTGCAATCAGAGAAGCGGGGAAATTAAAAACAGTGCCCCCTGCTTATAAAACACGTAAAATTATCTATCAGGAAAAGGAAGAATCATCGGTTTCCATTCCCTGGGGAGATGTCTCAACGGCTTATGCATCCACCGGGATTGAGAATATTATCGTATATACTGCAATGCCTGTATCAATCATCAAAAAGATGAAATGGATGAAATATCTGAGTTTTCTTTTAAAAACGAGCCTGGTAAAACGTTATCTGAAGAGAAGAATTGACAAAAATCCACCCGGCCCGAATGCAGACCAAAGAGAGAAGGGACGTTCATTCATTTGGGGAGAGGTGAGAAATGCCAAAGGTGAGACGAAACAGGCCATTCTTGAAACTGTGGAAGGGTACAGGCTAACGGCAGAGATGGGCGTTGTGATAGCTGAAAGAGTTATAAAAGGAGATTATCAAAGTGGGTATCAAACACCTGCAATGGCATATGGACATGATCTGATTTTTTCCATTGAGGGCTCAAAATGGATAAAATCATAATCTGAAGATCAATCGCGGATTGGTTTGAAAGGAAGTGAAAAGAGTTCGATATTGAAGAAAATATTCACACAGAAAAAACAGAATGGCAGCATCAAATAAAAAGATTATTCACATACACCTGGGGCCCGATAACTACAAAACAGTAATGACGGCCGGCAAACATGAACTTATTTCGGATGAACCAAAGAACATAGGCGGCAGTGATGAAGGGCCTGACCCGTATGACTATTTATTGATGTCGCTTGGATCGTGCACGGTTATTACTGTGCGTATGTACGCTGAAAGAAAAGGGTGGAAAATTGAAGATATTTTCATGGAAATGCGCCACTCTAAAGATTATGCAGAAGATTGCAAAGATTGCGATGACCCAAAAGCTAAAATTGATGTGATAGAGAAAGAGATTATCATTAAAGGAGATCTGTCCGATGAGCAGTTGGAGCGATTGCTTGAGATTTCAAAAAAATGCCCGGTACATAAAACACTTCAAGGTGATTTGGAATTGAAATCAACGATTAGCAGAAAGTAGATTTTTCAATTAGCCGTAAGCGATTAAAATTTGGGGGCAATCTTCGTCTAAAGCAGCTTTTGCATTTTTGTTTTCTTCATTCTTTCTGCAAAATTTCATGATAAAATGAGGTTCTTTCCCCGATTTTTTAGCGCAACTTCTGGTAATACTTTCTTGCCAAAAACCTACATTAAGCCATGTAAATGGATTATCAAATTTTGATGTAACAAGCTTCCAGTTTCGCTTTTTGAACTTTTCCGGATCTATTCCGCAACTTTCCATTAAATCAGAATCGGGCTGTTCCAGTTTTAACTGGTAAAATTCGGCAAACTTTAACAACTCCTCTTCAAATGAGTCATAATCAGCAGTGTCTAAAGAAGGTTTAATCCCTGTGCCATCGTAGGCGCCTTCATTAATCCGAATGGATGCAATTACTTCCGGGTTTTCAATTGAAGGGAAACTCTGTATCAAAAAATGTGAGCTGCTGTTTTCGATTTTATACGACAAAGCTTTAAGTACTCTTCCTATGGCAATGATTGCAGATCTGTAGGCTTCTTTGTCTTTAAGAAAGGGCCTTAGAACAGAAAGCTCTATGGAATTCCCGGAGATTTGATACCTCCAGAAATGTGACTGATAGGTATCAGTCTCTTCACGAATTTCAAGAATCCAGTTTTCCAACATGGTAATCTCTGATTTTAATATTCTTGGATTTGGAATCTCGGGAAGACAAATTCCTTATTAATTAATTGAATCGCAGATCATTGTTGCACCTTGTGCACATACCTCTAATATCATAAGAAAAGAAGTACGTAAAGAAGGGCAGAACTCTGATTTGCTGATAGGGTTATTCCCTATGTAGCTGTGTTATCTTTCAGGAAATTATATGAACAGGAGACGATATATCATTTTGAGAATTATCTCAAGTCAAGTATCTCTTCAGAATCACAAACCGTGCATGCATGATTATTCTCTGAAGCAATCAGGTCGAAATTCACGGATAGTTCATCATCAGCTTTAACAAGCCCCATCAATGCCGTTGGTGGTTCAACGCCAAAGTCAGACATTCGTATGGTGGTTTTTCCAATGGCCCGAACTTTATCATGTTCTAAATAGTAGGCCTTGGTAACAAACCGAATGTTCTTTGTGTTACCCGCAACAGTTAGAGAACCGTGCACTTCTATTTCAAATGCATCTTCCGGTTCATGTGGTCCGTTAAGCATGGTGGCATTATCAAATACAAAGACAATTTCGGGGAACTCATCAGACTTTAACGCCTGCTGGAGATCACGGTTCATTCGGCTGCGTCCACACTCAAACCCATCAACTCTGATTTCAACTTTCAGATAGAGTCGGTCGTTCACATCCAGTAAAAATTCGGGGTCTGGATTATCGAACAGAGTGGCTTCACCAATGTATTGATTGGCCTGGCACTCAAATTCATTAATATTTGACCTGCCTTCAATCCAGAGTTTACTGACCTCTTCCGGGATGTATGTAACCTGACGAGAAAAAGCCTCTTCCATGGCTGTGGATATGGTGAGTACCACGAGCAACAAAACTGTTAATATGGTTGAGGCTGTTTTCATGTATCAGATGTTACTATCGTGCAAAGGTTACATCAAAAATAATTTCAATTTCATCACGTGCACGAATGGTTCCCATTACTGCTGTTGGGGGATCGATATCAAAACTGGTCATCAGAAGATCTTGTTTACCTGTAAAACGGATTGAACCGTCACTGTTTACCACAGCTTTTACGTTCATAGAAATGGAATGATCAACACCTGCAGCATTGATAACTCCGTTTGCAGTAATATCTGCTTCATTTCCATTAGCATCTATTGCGGTAATTTCAGTTAGTTTGAAAGTAATGGTAGGGTAATCATCACCTTTAAGGTACGACTGTAGGTTGCTTGTCAACCGGCCTGAATCAGACTCAATGCCATCTACTGCTATGTTGATTTCAAGGGACGAAAAAACATCAGGTGTAAGTCCATCGGCAGAAATATTTTCTATGCCGGTAAGCACAAGTGTAGCATTTGCATCAGTAATGTCTCCATACCAGGAGCGGACGTTGCTGTCTCCGTCAATTTTAAATTCAGTTACTTCACTAAGATTGTAGGTAACATCTTGCGCAGTTGCTGAAGTAAAAACAAATGCGAAGGCTAACAGGGTTGATATAATTACTTTCATTTTCATAACTCATCTGATTTTTTAATAAGAGACCCCTTTAAGTGGGGTCTCTCTAACTATATTACGAATTTTATTTAGAAACTGATAACTGCTTCGAGCATCAGGCCGTTGAATTTGGCACCATCAAACAGTGTCCCAGTATTGAAACCGCTATACGACTGTGTTACATATTCAACTTTTGCAAGTACGTTGTTTGTAAGGAACCAGCCGCCACCGATGTTAATTCTGTCGATGTCTACGCTTTCGCCTGCTGCTGTATCGCCTGTTACCAGGTTATAACGTCCGCCAAGATAAATATTCTCATTGCTTCCAAATCTGTAGAGTAATTCTGCACCTATTTGTGTGAAGGTACGTGACTCTGGCTCAGCAATGGCTTTGCCACTTGCTACTTCGTACACTCCAAAGAACTCAAGACCCTGGTACTTAACAAACGGGTTGATCATAATTGCAGTTACTTCGTTGGTGAATCCGGGATTGAAACGTGGTGTTCTGAATTCGCCTGGATTGTTTGTAAGTATGTTGTAATACCTTGCACCGGCACGATCACCCTGGTAAAGCTGAACAGGTGCTGCCTGCCCGTTGTGGTAGAAAGAGCCTGTCAAACGAACTCTGAGGTCTTCATTAACCTGGCTGTCGTACCCCAATTTACCTACAAGTGCTACAGTGGTGTTTAATCCACTTGGATCTGCAAGGCGCACACTTTGGTTCAGTTTGCCGTTTGTCATACCAATCATGGCTAAGAATCCATTATTCTGGAAGTAAACTTCACCACCAACTTCAGTTGTAAAAGCATCCATAATATAGTTGCCTACGAAAGGATTGAAGATGGTTTGACCATTGTCACTTCTTCTGAAGTGTGCATCGCCATAGTTAATTTCCATGTGGCCGAACTTGATGGTTACTTTGTCCATGAGTTCATCCATAAAGCCTTCCTGAATAAAGTCCAGTCTGTCAACCTGCATGTAACCGCCTTTAACATAAGGCTGTGCATGGTGGCGTGATGAGAGATAGGTTCTCAGGTGCATTCTTAAACCGTTGTGCAGCTGCACGTCTATGTCGAGGTTTGAAGTGGCCAGGTTGAAGTTAGGGCCGATGTTGAAAATGTTACTCATAATCGGGTTGCCGTCTTCATCAGTTCCTGTACGGAACGGGCCGGCATTTTCATGATCGAGAGCCTGGAACTGTAATGTATTAGCGCCACCAATTCTAACCGTTACTCCTTCAAAAGGAACGTCGTTGTCTTTAGTAGTTTCGAACACATTGATTCCGGTTCTGTCTGGTGCTCTGAAATATTGCAGGTCTCTTGAGCTTTGAGCCTGTACGGTAGACTCCATGGCTGTCATGGATAGGATCAGGATTGTTAGTACTGATAGTAGTGTTTTCATGTTATTCTGTTTTTTTGATTAGTAATAAATTTCTTTCTGTATTGTTCAGCTCGTTGATTTTTTAATGAACTGTTTCATAACAACGTGACTAATATCCCCACCTCGAGATAAAAGAGTAACGGGTATTATTCTGATCATGAACTAAGGTTCTCCCCGATGGCAGTAGGGATTCCCCCCATTAGAAATGCGTAAAGTGCCTATTTGCATGTGTAAAGGCACTTTAAGGGTGCTCTCGTTATATAACTATTGGGAGCCGTCTCTCAGGATAGAATTAAAAGTAGGTAAAATAGGTGTACAATAGTTAAATTATTGAGATGTGCCTTCAACCCATCTTACTGCATGCCGCATGAGGTCGTTTGCGGTTTCTACCTGCAGTTTATCTTTAATATTTGCCCGGTGACTTTCCACAGTTTTCACAGAGATGTGAAGTTTTTCCCCGATTTCTCTTGTAGACAGCCCTTTTCCGGTTAGTTCAAAAACTTCAAGTTCTCTGTCGCTGAGCAGGTCCAGCGGGTCATCACTTTTGGAGGCGTTGCCGGATGTCATTTTCATGATCATCTTGGCTCCAATTTTTTCACTCAGGTAGATTCCCCCGTTAATTATTTGCCGAAGAGCAGTGATCAATATTTCTGCGGCTTCCAGTTTCATTAAATAGCCTTTTGCACCGGCTCTGAGTGCTCTTTCAGCGTAGAGTTCCTCATCGTGGCGTGATACTACAAGTATTTTCAGGTTAGGCTTTTGATGAAGAACATTTTTTATAAGCTCAATACCGTTCATACCAGGCAGTGAAATATCTACCACGGCGGCATCAGGATCCAGTTTAACCATGTCGGCTATTGCCTCTTCTGCACTTTCGGCTTGCCCGCATACTTCATAGCCCATCTCCTTGTCAATCGTCATGGCAAGTCCTTTTCTCATGAGTGGGTGGTCATCAACAATATATATTCGCTTATTTGTTGCCATTAGAAATCAGTTAATTTGTAGTTAATTGAGAATTTTGTAGGGAGAACCAACAGATAATAATGTAATGATAATTGTAGCTCCACCTTTTTTGTTATTTTCAATTTCGAAATTTGCACCAATCAGCCTTGCTCTGAACTTCATGATCCGAACACCAAGCCCTTTTTGTTTGTCCCAGTTTTTTGGAAAACCTGTTCCATTATCTTCAATTTTAACAACAAGCTTTGTTTCGTCTGTTTCCATCGAAATGTTCACTTTCGAGGCTCCTCCATGTTTTACGGCATTGCTGGTGGCTTCCTGAACAATGCGATACATGTGTGTGAGGCTTGTAGGATCATCAAAATGTATGTTCAGCACATTATGCAGAGTGCACTGAATGCTGAAGAGGCGCTCGGCATTTTGAGTGAGCCGATGTAGTGCTGTTACCAGACCGCTGCTGTCGAGTTCAACCGGAATCAGGTTTCTGGAAAGGCTCCGTGCGTATTCATCGGCCTCTTTTACGAGGTTGGTAATATCATTAACATCATCAGCAAGCGGGTGATTCTCTTCTTTCAGGGTAGATGCGATATTTTTGTTTATGAGCGTAATGCCGGTGAGCATTTGTCCCAACCCATCGTGAAGATCCTGCCCGATCCGATGCCGCTCGTGTTCACTGATACGCAGTACTTCTTGTTCAAGCCTTCTCTGCTCAGTAATATCACGGATTATTCCTGTATACAATCTCTGTCCGTTTACATTTACTTCACTAACTGCGAGATACATGGGAAAGGTACTTCCGTCTTTGCGTTTTCCGGTAACTTCTCGTCCAATCCCAATAATTTTTGGATTTCCTGAGTTGTGATAATTTTCTATGTACCCGTCGTGTTCCCTTCGGTAGGGTTGGGGCATTAAAACATGTACATTTTTCCCAATTACTTCGGATGAATTGTACTTGAAAAGTTCCTCGGCTGCACGATTAAATGTTTTTACAGTACCCTGTTCATCAATGGTAATTATGGCGTCTACCGTGGTTTTTAGAATACTGCGTGCCCGAGCCTCACTTTCTCGTAATTTTTGTTCAATCAGGTATTGCCCCTCCTTATTCCGGGCCAATTTTTCTGCGAAAGAGAGGCGTACATCAAGGCGCTGTTCGTCAAAAAGAGATTCGAGCATGTACTGATCAACATCTGCATCGAGTAGCGTGTAGAGCTGATCTACTTGGCTGGCGGTTATCACAGCATAAATAGTGAATTTTCTACCATTGGAACGGGCACGTACCTGCCTGCAAAAAGCCAACCCTTCTTCAGAATAGTCGCTAAGTATAATCAATGAAAAGTGTTTTTGATCCAGCAAATCGAGTGCATCTTTCCCTGGCTCGTTTACAACAAATGTGTGATTTCGCCTTTGAAGGGCATCACTCAGAATCGTTTTACTTTCTTCTTTTTTACCAACTATTAGTGTGTTCATTCATCAGAACTATTATGGAGACTTTAAAAGGTATATTCAATTTTTTTACAAAGTGCCGATCTATTTACCATCTTGGTATTCTACGTGTGACAATCTAAGAAATGTATAGCTAACTTTTGAAAAATCCGGTTCCTATAATCAAAAATATAAGGATGTATAAATTGCAGACATCTTTAGCACAGGTAAAATGCATATTTGTAAATCTGCTATTGTTAAATAGAGAGAAGCTTTTACAAAATCGTGTAGCAGGCTTTGCTGAACTCTGCCTACATGATTCAGGGTTTTTTTACGGGTACTTTATAGCAGGTGAGCTCAGAAATAGGTATAAACGAAATGTTACAACACACTCTAAAATGAAATGAATAATGATATTCTCTATTGAATAATTTGTCATTTAAGAATAATTATCATCAGATATTATTCCACTGCCCGACCCTCTGATATTCATCTGCTTGAAAGAGATAGTAAAAGTGGTTCCGTTTTTATCAGATGTAATGAAATGTTCGGCCTCGAGCTGCCGGGCTAATATATTAATGATACTCATGCCTAATGATTTACTGGTATCCATGTCAAAATTGTCGGGTAAACCAACCCCATTATCAGAAATATGTACCGTAATTTGATCTCCACTATGTTTGGTTGTTACTTTTATGATCCCCTCTCGTATCTCTTTGAAAGCGTGTTTATAGATATTCGTAACAACTTCATTAAGAATTAAAGAAAAGGGTATTGCCTGATTAACATTCATTTCAAACTCAGGGGAGTCAAATTCAATTGTAATATCCCTGTTGCCCTGCAGTGCATCTTTTATACCATTCATCAGCCTATGTACTATATCTGAATAGGTAAGCTGTGAAAAACTCGATGACTGGTAGAGAATTTCGTGAATGTTTGCCATAGCCTGAATTCTGAATACACTATCAAGCAACTTTTCTTCGATTTCACTGTTCTCTTCTTCGAGCGCCTGCATTTGCATCATTCCGGATACTACTGCAAGGTTGTTTTTTACACGATGGTGAATTTCTGCAAGCAGCACTTCCTTTTCTTCAAGTGATGCCTTCAGTTTATCTTCATGTTCCTTTAATTTGGTGACGTCTTTTGTATTTGCAACCAGCCCCGAAATACTGGGTTCATTTTCAAGGTTGGTTAATACCGTTTCCAGCCATCTCCAGTTACCATTAGAATCAGCGAACCGGTATGGCCCCACTGTAACTCTTTCACCCGGCTGCAGGCTCTGTAAAGCCGGTTGTAACCGGGCTTTATCATTTTCAGGAATAAATTCAAAGGCATTTTTCCCTTCAAAAAATTCGGGAGGATAACCTAATACTGATAGTGAGCTTGGGCTGACATATTTGTAATTACCTTCATTATCAATTATGGCGAGCAAGTCTTGTCCATCCTGAACCAGGCTTTTAAACCTCTTTTCGCTTTCCAGAATTTTAAGCTCTGCTTCTTTTTGATCAGTAATATCAACACCGTATCCAACCAAACAATCTTCATTATTATACTGGATTTTAGCACCAAAAAAGAAATGGGGTATTTTTCTGCCATCTTTGGTTAATATTTCGGTTTCTATTGTTGCCGAACCTTTGGTAAATGTGTGCTGTATGATTTCTATTACTTTTGGAAGCTGGTCATCATCAAAATATTCGAGAGGAGACATATTTTCTGCTTCCTCTTCTGTATAACCGGTAATATTGAGTAACTCATCATTCCAACGCAGGGGTTTTCCTTCTGCGTTAAAGATGAAAAATATCATAGGTATGTTAGATATTATTTCATCAAGTAATTTTTTCTCTTTATAGATGGTTTGTTCAAGTTCCTTTTTATCGGTTATATCTCTGCTGTTAGCTACATATCCGCCAACCGCAGGTTCATCAGTGAGGTTAGTCAACACTGTTTCCAGCCACCGCCAGTTTCCATTGGCGTCCATATATCGGTAAGGATCCAGCTGGATTTGTTTATTTTGGGGCAGGTTTTTTAAAGCATCATAAAGGCGTTGTTGATCTTCGTAGTGAACATAAGTTAATGAATTTTTATGAATTTGCTTATCGGCCTGTAAACCCAGAATTCGTTCTGCAGTGGGGCTAATATATTGGTAGTTGGAGTCCTTGTCCAAAATGGCAATTAAATCACCACCATCCTGAACCAGGCTTTTAAATCGCTTCTCACTAACTCTGAGTTTATCTTCAGCTTTTTTTCTGGCTGTAATATCAATTCCATAACCAACCAGGCATGGTTTGCCCCGATACTGTATTTGTGCGGCAAAGAAAAAGTAGGGTATTTTTTTGCCTGTTTTGGTTAGTAATTCACTTTCTACGGTAGTAGTTCCTTTGGTAAACACCTCTAAAATCGCGTTGGTAATTGGATCCACCTGATCTTCATCAAAAAATTGAACAGGGTGCATGTCCAAAACTTCTTCACTTGAATATTTGGTTACTTTTTCCAAATTTTCATTCCACCGGAAAAACTTTCCATTTTCATCAAATAGAAAAAATAGTGTAGGTAAATTGGAGACAATTGAATTTAATAGCTGTTTCTCTTCTTCTAACTCTTCCTCAATTAATCCTGGTTTTTTCCCGGATTCAAAATGGTTGGATATTTTGTGATGTTTTTTTGTTTGCCTGATACTTCCAATAATTATAGCTGTACCATCAGAATTGATCTTCGGTTTGCCTTTAATTGAGGTGTAGAAACCAGGTTTTCCTGCAAGGGCAGCATCAATTGTTATGTTTAATCCGGTTTGTTCTGAAACGGCTTTTTCAAATGAACCCCGAATGCAATCTGATTCCTCAGGATTTGAAATCATATGGATAAAACTATCCAATGTATGCGTACTTGAATTAGTATTTAAAAGGGTTTGGGAAATATTGCAAATAGAAACCTCCTGATGCTCAATATCATATTCCCAAATGCCAACATTTTCCATTTCAAGTACAATTTGGGCATTGTCTCTGATAGAAAACTTTGACGATGCGGTATGACTCATTTTATGTCCCGTTTAATTTTTTCTCTAGGTAAAAATACCATCAGGTAATATTAAGAAAAATTAATAAAAAACCACGTGTTTATTGTTCAGTTTTTTCAGAAAGCCAATAACATGGAAATTGTTTCACCTGATTTAATTTTTTTTAAAAATCTTGAATAGTGAAATGATCGACCTTGTGACGAGATGTTGGTACATTTTAGTTACTATCGCAATGGTAAACAGTAAGCCTGTAGATAAAAATACGTAGGTTTATGTAAGTATACGAGAGGTTTTATTTTATTGGCATAACCCCATCTTCCCATTCAATAAGAAATGCCTGCTTCGGGTCAAGTTTATTTTTAGATCGCACCCATTTATTAGATTGTAATACTCTTGTAAAACCTTTTTCAAGGGGGGCTTTTGGGTTGTGAAGCTGCAATGCACCTGTAAGCTGTTTTAGTTGATCCGATTTTTTATGCACCAATCGTTCGAACCGCCCGGTTAACCTTTCTCTAAGCTGTTCGTTTTTTTGATGCTGCCTGGTAAGTGTATTTGCAGGACTTTTAAATTCCAATCGTTCTTTAATTTGCTGCAACTTACTTTTTTGCTCAAATAGAGTTTGTTTCATCTGATTTTGAAGTTGCCGGGTCATATTTTGAATCATACCTGAATGGAACTTTAACTTTTCCTGAACAACCAGCAAAGCATGAGAATGGGCTAATCGATGCACATAATCTCTATAATGCTGTATTTTTTGTTGGATAGAGTTCTCAAGTGAATTTGTATAATCATCTATTAAGTATCGAAGCTCGTTTAGATCCGGGGTTGAGATTACCACTGCCTGAGTTGGTGTAGCAGCTCTGGCATCTGCCACAAAATCAGAGATACTGTAATCTACTTCATGGCCCACAGCACTCACAACGGGAATTGGGCATTCAAAAATGGCTCTTGCCACAATCTCCTCGTTAAAAGGCCATAGTTCTTCCAGCGATCCGCCTCCCCTCCCAATGATAATCAAGTCAACAGGATTGGTTTGAGCGGCAAAATAGCTTAGTGCAGTGGTCAGTTCGCCTGCTGCATTGAGCCCCTGTACACTGGAGTGATGAAGGTATAAATTTGCAACCGGCCAGCGTTGTTCAAATGTTGAGTAGATATCATGAAAAGCTGCCCCCGTGGATGATGTAATCACCCCTACGCGAAACGGATAGGAGGGCAGAGGCTTTTTGAATGCAGCATCAAATAAACCCTCTTTTTCAAGTTTCTGTTTAAGCTCTTCAAATTTCTGCTGTAACTTGCCAATACCGGCTTGCTGAACAAGGCTTACAATCATCTGATAACGCCCGTGAGGTGCGTAAACCTGAATGTCACCCCCCAGTACCACCTGCTGGCCATCGCGCAGTGAGGTTTCCATTCTTGCAGCAGTGCTGCGCCACATCACACATGGCAACTGGGCGTTGTCGTCTTTTACCGTGAAATAATAATGGCCGTTTCTGCTTTCGTTAACATTGCTTATTTCACCCTCAACCAGGATATCGCGGAAGTTTTTTTCGAGAAGCGATTTAATGTTCAGTGTGAGCTCGGAAACGGTAGGGACATCGAATGCAAATGGTAGTTGATCTGGCATGCCTAAAAATCTCTTATTTAACCTTTAAAATCCAATGAAGTTGAACGCTTATAACTCTTTTATCCAAAAGACCATTTTTTTATCGCTCTCTTCTTCTTCATCAATATCTTTCCATCGATAAGTGGTGTGCAGATCGGGCCTTTTCCGATATCCATATTTTTTCCATATCTCATCCAGAGGGATGTAATCTTTTGGCATCAGCGGATGATCATCCCGCCGCGATACCGCACAGAATGTAATCGTAGAGAACCCCAGTTTTTTTGCGTGTATTTCCCGCTTATTGATGAATTTGGAATAGATTCCAAGCCCGCGATACTCCGGAAGCAGGATAGATTCACCGCAATAGAAAACCGTTTCAGGATCCATATCCGCATCAGCAAAGGGCTGAATAAATTCGTCTGTTTCATCCGTAATTGGAAGGCCGGTTGATGCACCCACCATGTGTTCGCCATCAAACACAAGTATTGCAATACTATTTGAAGAGTTGAGATAGGTTCTCAGGTATTTCTCCTCGTATGCGATGGATCCATCATATAAATATGGAAACTCCCTGAAAACACGGATTCTGAGTTTTGCGAGACTGTTCAGAAATGGTTCCAGCTGTTTTCCATGTACCGTTTTGATGGTTACAGGTGTAGTCATCAGAATGATCAGTTAAAGGTTAGTAATTCGTTGAACTCCTCCAGGATCTCTTCAATCGATGGGGAATTGGTCCAATGAGCCGGATAGTACACTGCAGCCATTATGTTTGATGTGGATCGGTCTGTTTTGGTTTGCTGGCAATCTTTAACCGGTGTAACAATGGGGGATTCCTGCCCATCTTTTACGGCAAAGCCTGTTATCAAATCATGCAGTTGAATGGTTTGTCCTGAGGAGTTGAAAACAAAACTCTCTTCATCACCTCCCGGCCTGAAGAGCCACGAATCTGCATCAATTTTATCGGTATCCCACAGAGAAATGGGTACAAGATATTTCAGTGAGATGTAGTTGTTAATATCAACCACACTGTTAATTCGGGGGAAATTTCCTTCAGATGCCGTTCTAAGCAGGTATTCAGATGCCGGTTTTCCCCTTCCTGTTGGTTTATAACTGCCAATTCTCATCATGTCGCGGCACGCTTTTCTGAACGCATCTTTCTGCTCACCAAGATCTTCTCGTCGCTGAGAGAGGATCCGTGCAAGACGATCTTCGAGCAGCGTATGGTCAGCCGGTAATTGATCAATATTTGCTGTTACGATACCTACTTTAATTCTATCAGAAACAAGGTTTTCTACAAGCATTACAGATAGTTTAAGGGTTATTCATCTACTCGTTAAATAGTAATAAAATGCAGATTAAAACAGCTAAATAATTTTTAAAAATAAGCTATTGGATGTTCTGGAAAGCGGGTTTAATTTGAATATCAATTGAAAATCAACATAAAGGTGATGATGAAAAAACTGTTTATTCCTGTTGTGGCAATTTTTGTTTTCTGTGGATGTGCAAACACTCAAGATGGCACAATTAGCTTGTTTAATGGCGTTGATTTATCCGGGTGGCATATGGATGTGCCGGTGATGGATCAGGTGCCCGATACGATAGCCCCATTTTTGGTAAGAGACGGACTTCTGGTAACCCTTGGTGAGCCGCGCGGTCATTTGATTACGGATGAGAGTTACGAAAACTACCGGTTCGAAACAGAGTACAGGTTTCCGGGTGCACCTGGAAATGGCGGTGTATTGATTCATGCCTCTACACCAAGGGCACTCTATAACATGTTTCCGCAATCCATAGAAGTGCAGATGATGCACGAAAATGCCGGTGATTTTTGGTGTATTGTTGAAGATATCAGCGTACCGGATATGGAAGAACGACGAGGACCTCAAGAGGAGTGGGGTATTCGTGAAGGAGATCGCCGCCGGATACTAAACTTAACGGATGATTCAGAAAAGCCTGTGGGTGAGTGGAACCATATGGTTGTTGAGGCTTTCGGAAGCTCAATAAAAGTGTGGGTAAATGGCGATTTGGTAAACTATGGATTTGATGCAACCGCCACTCGTGGTCAACTGGCCATACAGGCCGAAGGTGCTGAAATGGAGTTCAGGAATCTCACCCTCACCCCAATTACAGAGTTGAGTGATTAAAAGCCGGAAATTTTAGCTGATTTATCTCGGGATCAGGTGTTGCGGTAGGTCATTGCCAGGCCTTTCAGAAAATACCTCAATACCTGATCACCCGCCGGCTGATAGTTCCTGTGACTTCTCTTTCTGAAAAGGGCATTCAGCTCAGATGCGGAAATTTCAAACCCGGCCTTTTTGATGATCTTCTGTATATCTTCTTCCCGCAATTTAAAAGCCACACGCAGCTTTTTCATTACCATATTATTGGTGATGGGTGTTTGAATTGCTTGCTGCGGATGTTTGTCGCTTTTTCCTCGCTTATAGAAAATCAGGCCATCCAGAAAGTATGCCGTAAGTTCGTGGGTAATATCAATTTTATCTTTCCCCTCTTCAGGCTCTTCAAAAATGTAGGCAATTTCTTCGCGTGATGGTTTATACCCGGCCAGTTTTAATATTTCTGCGATTTCCCCATCACCGGCATCCAGTGTATATCGGATACTTTTTATTACATCGTCTTTTCTCATGCTGCTTCTTTTTTAATTTTGGCTTAAAGGTAAGAAATGCACAGCTAAAGAGCTGAGTTTCAGCGCTGTGATCTGTAAGATATTCTTTGAAATTGAGTTATCTTGCTACCCATGGTTATAATCCAATACCAACTGCTATGTGCGGCCGATATGTTTTAAAATCAACTCTTGAAGAGCTCAAAAAAACGTACAATGCCATTCCCGATGGCCTGTATGAGTTTGAACCAAAATTCAATGTTGCACCATCGCTTCAGATGCCTGTTGTTTTTCAGGGTGATGAAAATCGCATTATAGCACCTTTCCGATGGGGATTAGTGCCGTTTTGGGCCAATAAACCCGATACCGGTTACTCAATGATCAATGCACGCTCTGAATCACTTCGGAAGAAACGCTCATTCAGTAAACCGTTTAGTTCACAGCGGTGTGTAGTGCCGGCAAACGGCTTTTATGAGTGGAAACGGAGCAGCTCAGGGAAAGTGCCTCATTACATTTATTCACCCGATTATCCTGTTTTGCACTTTGCCGGACTTTATGAACATTGGGAGAGTAGTGATGGTGAACAGATCAACAGCTTCACCATTATCACTACGCAAGCCAATACTACAATTGGCGAACTTCACGATCGAATGCCTGCCATACTCTTACCGGATGAAACCGATGCCTGGCTGGACCCTTCAAATAATGATTTGGACACTCTTCAGGATCTTTTGCGTCCCTGGCCTGATGATGCCATTACATTCTATCGTGTGGGCACTGAGGTGAATAATGCCCGAAATTCCGGCCCCCGGCTAATGGAGCCCTACCGCGATCTCTTCTCCTGATTTTATTTGTAAAATCGTTGTCCCGTCCTGGAATAAGTTGACACAAATTTGACTTATTCATGAAAAACAAATCTCGCTCTCCAAAAAAGCGTACCCAACGTGATTACAATCTGGCTTTTAAATTAGCCGTTGTTGACCATGTAGAAAAAGGCCGGTTAACCTATAAACAGGCCCAGCGCCATTACGGTATTCAAGGCCGAAGTACAGTATTGGTTTGGCTTCGCAAGCATGGTACATTGGATTGGTCCCCGAAACCAACCAAAC
>JAFIES010000025.1 GCA_020832415.1 Balneolaceae bacterium
AATCACGAATTAAGAATGGCATTTGATGGTATCGGCCTGCATCGGCCCCGGTTAATAACAGCTCAAAAGGCAAAAAGTGCAACGACTGATCGGGCACAATCATCAGCCTGTTTGTGGATAACTTATCTTTCAGGGGTGCGATCAATTTTTCATAAAGGCGGATTGATGTGTTTGAAAATTGATCTGTCTGCCCGGATAGAACGGTGTTTCTAAGAAGTTCAATAGTTTCGGGAATTTCGCTGTTTGTGCCCAAATCAACCGCTGAGATTCCGGAGTGATCAATCAACAGAGCGAATAATTTATCTTCTGTAAACAGATAACTAATGAGAGTTTCGTCATCAGTTAACTGTGATTGGGCGAGTGAAAGGTTGGCCGGGTTCGTATCATACCTTAAATAAAAGTATGATGGGTAGTCGGTTTCAAGCTGCTGTGTGAAATTCTGAAGCTGTTGTTTGGCATAAAAAAGTGAATCGCGATATGCTGAAGTGACTGACTCATCTGCATCAAAACCGCGTTCTTGCTCCCTTTGCAGGCTTCTGTAGAGATCTGTTATTACCTGATTAAGCTGTCGCTCCTCATCTAAAATATCCTGAGGCACATCGGCAAAATTTCTGGCATCCAGGTCCTGGAGCAGCTCAATGGCTATCCGGGATCGGCTGCGCTCACTCCACTCAAACATCCTTTCGAGCCAGCTTTCATCGTTACTGTTTTCGTATCGGTGATAAAAAAGCTCGATGGTATTGCTGAAGATGCCGTAGTTATCTTCAATCAGGCTCAGCTTGGAAGCTTCACTCTGATATCTTGTTTGCAGATACTCTACAATGTCTGCGGCTAATTCGTAGTGAAATTGGGCAGTGTCTAAATGGTCCGGATTTTCATCATTTCGATATTTCATCAAATTGGCATCGCCCATGCCTTTCAAAGCACGCAGAAATTCGATAGGATGTGAAATGGCATCGAACTCAATCTGTTCATGCAACTGAAAACCGCTATCCTCTGTGATCTGCTGAATGGATGATCCAAAGTACCGGATGGCATCAGAATAACGTTGCTCTTCCAGATAGGAACTACCAATTCTTCGGGTAATGTCCCAAATATCGGGGTGACTGGTGCCAATCCTTGTCTCAATTATGTGGATGGCGTTGCGGTACTGAACCCTGGATAGCTCAAATTCATTAATCACCCTGTAAAAATTACCAAATTGCGAATACGATGATACAAGGTTCGGGTGATTTTCGCCATAATGCGCAGTGAGAACTGAGATTCCAAGTTCAAAATTCTTAAGAGCGTTATCAAACTCATCAATTTGAGAATAGATATGTGCGAGGTTGATATACCCGGTTGCTGTTTCCGGATGTGTATGCCCGAGTGTGTTTTCTTTTAAACGCTGCGCCCGCTCCAGAACAGTGGAGGCTTTACTAAGATCACCGAGTTGGACATAGGAAAGGCCGGCATTGTTCAATGCTGCTAAATATCGTGAGCTGTTTTCTCCCAGATATGATCTGAACACAGAAGCCGAGCGTTCAAAATGATCACCGGCTGTGGCGAAATCCCCGATCACATAATAGACCGTTCCAATACTGTTATAGGCATAACCGAGCTCAAGGTGGTTTTCACCAAAGGTTTCGCGCACCAGGGAGAGGTTGGTTTGATAGTGCTCCATAGCCTGATTGATGTTGCCAAGCCTTCGATAACTTATCCCAATGTTGTTGTGTAGCTGGGTCAACATGGTGATCACTTCGAGTGTTCTCTCTGATGATTTCAGAATTTCCTGTGCGACGGCATAATCAGTAATAGCTTCGCTGAAATTCCCGTCACCATGAAACAGCCTTCCGCGCAGCAGAAATGCTCTTGCCCTGATTGGCCCATAAATACTGTGCTCCTCTGTGTAGATGAGTGCCTGTTCTGCCCACTCAAAGGCTTCCTGCAGCTCTGAGGTTTCTAAAAGCAGATACGATTTCTGTATATAGATGTTGATAAATGAGCTTTCATCAACCGTATTGGATGCATTGCTTACAGATAGTGCCCTGTCAATAATATCTTCAGCTGAGGTGAAGTCCCTGCGGTTTCTGTAAATGTTTGCCCGGGTTGTTTTAGCCCGCACACAGAGATTTGCTTTTTCAGTTTCGTTACAGGCTTCTTCTGTTATTTGCACTAAAATTGAGTAGGCGTCATCATACTCCTTCAGATAGAATAGCCGGAGAGCTTCATCAAAGGTATCATCCTGCAACTGCTGGCCGGCATGTAAAACGGGAGGAAAAACCAATAAAAAACTGAATATGCTCAATGTCAGGGCGTATTTAGCCGAATCAAGAACACACCGTGAGCAATATTTATCCGTAGCTGAGAACATGCAACTTTTTGATGCATGTTACTGAACGAGATTGATTTTGTAAAGAGGTAGGTAAAAATGCTTACTGAGCACTTCCAAACAGAGCGTTCACAAAAGCCAAGCGGTCGAATACCTGAAGGTCCTCAATTTGTTCACCCACTCCGATGTACTTTACAGGCACGCTGAGTTCGTTTGAAACCCCAATTACTATTCCGCCCTTTGCTGTACCATCGAGCTTGGTAAGAACGAGTCCGGTTACATCTACAACTTCTGTAAATGCCCGTGCTTGTTGCAAGGCATTCTGACCGGTTGAAGCATCCAGAACCAGAAGTATTTCGTGGGGAGCGCCATCAACCACTTTGCCCATTACACGCTTAATTTTCCCGAGCTCTTCCATCAGGGATTTTTTGTTATGCAACCGGCCGGCTGTATCAATCAAAGCTACATCTGCCCCTTTTGATACCGCAGATGAAACCGTATCGTAAGCAACAGCGGCGGGATCGGCGTTTTGCCCCTGCTGAATAATGGATACCCCGGCGCGTTCACTCCAGATTGTAAGCTGATCCACAGCTGCTGCGCGAAAAGTATCGGCGGCGCCAAGAACTACCTTTTTTCCGGCTTGTTTGTAGAGGTTTGCCAGTTTACCAATGGTGGTTGTTTTACCAACTCCATTTACCCCAACAATCAGTATTACGTGTGGTTTATGGGTAAAATCGGCATCAAATTCGGCGGGTTTATCAGAACTGTTTTCAATCAGCAGTGAGCCTATTTCATCGCGCATAATTGCCTGAAGTTCGTTCTGCGAAACGAATTTGTCGCGGGCAACACGATCTTCCAGCCGCCGGATAATTTCAACGGTTGTTTTAACACCAACATCCGAGGTAATTAAAGCATCTTCCAGGTCGTCGAGAGTGGCATCATCAATCGTATCCTTGCCGGCAATACTTTTGCTTATTTTATTCAGGAGGCCTTCACGGCTTTTTTCAAGACCTTTATCGAGTTTCTCTTTTTTCTTTAGTCCAAGTTTATCTAACCAGCTCATTCAGTATGTAATCTCAAAAAGTTTAATTAAAATCAGCTCCGTCAATAATACGTTTGTGGCGTATGGCATATTCAATGAAGGAATATACCATTACTGCAACTGAGGTATATAACAAAAATGTGTGCAGATCGGTGGCATCACGGAAGAAAAAGACTGAAATCCAGTAGATGGCCATAATATTTACGGAGATTTTACCGGACATAATCGACATCGCCACCTTCCCCCTGCGCTTCTTTATTTGAGCTGAACCGGCCATAATGAGTAAGTCACGTATTACACCAATTACAAAATACCATACAGGAATCCAGCCAATCATAACTGTATAGAGAAAGAGGAAAAAGGCCATCAGTTTATCGGCAACCGGGTCGAGTACTTTCCCAAGCTCCGATATTTCATTTCGCCAGCGAGCAACCAGTCCGTCCAGATAGTCAGAAATGGCTCCATAGGCTACAAGCGCTATAATGATATTTCTAAATCGCTCTTCGTCTTCCAGGTGCAGATATATGATGGGTATTACAACAAGTACACGGCTAAAGGAAATCAGGTTAGACCATGTGAATATGTCGTCTTTTACCAATACCTTTTTACCATCGATGTTGGCAGCTTCTCTCATACAGGGATTGCTTAGTTTTGTCAGAACGTTGGCTAATAATACACAATTTTTAACAAGATACTGATGAAAGATAAAGAATTACAGTTTGGTCGTGAGCTGAAAAAGCTCGAGGAGAAAAAATTAAGCTCAAAGAAAGTGTTTGAAGGGAATTTACTTCACATTTTTGTAGATGATGTACTTCTTCCTGACAAAACAACATCCGGCAGGGAGTGGATAGAACATCCCGGCGCTTGTGCTGTGGTACCTGTTTTTGAGGATGGCACCATCATGCTGATAAAACAGTTCAGATATGCCCCTAAAAAAATCTTTATAGAAGTTCCTGCCGGCAAAATTGACAAGGGTGAACCTCCTCAAAGAACAGCAGAAAGAGAACTGCTTGAAGAGTGCGGAGTTACTTGCCGGCACTTGCAAAAAGCGGGTCAATTCTATCCTGCCATTGGTTATTCTGATGAGATTATTCACGTGTATGTTGGCTGGGGACTAGAAATGCAAGAGAAAAATTCAGATGATGACGAGTTTCTGGTGAATTACCGGGTGCCGTTTTTAAAAGCCCTGGATCTGATTAAACAGGGAGAAATAGATGACGGGAAAACCATTTCAGCGCTGTTACAGGCCAGGCTCTGGTGGATGGAAAATGAACCGTTCAAGGTGGATTTGGATGATTAATCCGCCTGGATGATGTTCTCTTTCAAAGCCAGATCAAAGAGAGATCTATGAAGCTGATCTGATTGAACCTCTCCCCTGTTGATCAGCACGGTGATCTCAGTTTCATCGAACATCATCAGGCAGCCGTGCTTGCGAAATTGCTGGTCGATATTGCGAGGATCAGTGAGGCGAATTTTCTGAATGTTCACTCCATTCGGGCTCACACGTAAATCAATCAAACAATAGTAGATGTCTTCGGGCTGATCGCCAAATTCAATTTTTTGAAGGGAAGTTTGCTGAAATTTCATGGGATTATTGATTAGAGTAGCGTTCGATGAAATCTCTGGCTTTTACAATCTCGATAATTTCACCGGATTTGACTTCGGTTATCTGAACCTGAAAAAGACTGATGATGGCCTGGCTGTGGAGACATTCAAGGGTTTCTGAAATGGATTTACACTCTTCTGTTTCGCTTACAAGATCGTTCACGCCTTGCACCACATATTTAATCTCCGGTTTTGTTTCCGTTTCTTTTTCGGTGTTACCCTGCTCTTCATCAAAATAGTTTCTTATGGACTCCTCTGTAACAAACCATTGCACCCCGAGTTTTCTTCCTTTCAGGCGCCCTTCTCGCAGATAAGCGCGCAGGGTCATTTTGCTGATTCCAAGCAGTTCATGCAGATCATCAACGGAATAAAGCGTAAGAGAGCCAATTTTTTTAGGCATTTGGATAAATAATTAACACTTATTACTTAACATTACTTATATATTGGTGTTCATTAATATATAGTTATTTTCTATTAAAAGCATAGAATACATTTCATTTGGTCAAGACAGGCAAACGGCTGTATATTAGTACTAATTGATTTCAACAAAAGCCCTCCTAAATCAAAATCAATCCGACAGAAGACATAGTTTACCACTCTTTTTCTGTTCAAAAATTAATTAGGATACCGGGAAGATTAGATCGCTATGTTACTTTTTGACGATTAATCCCATCCTGTCCATCTCATCAAGAAGTACAGAAAGCTCTTTTTTACAGGTATCGGGATCAACATCATATTCAGAGATGAGGAGCTCACACAGTTCGGGGATGGTGTGCGGTTGTTCAATAATATCCCAGATGCGTGTGGCAACACTGTTGAGAGAGAAATACTTGCCTTTTTCTATATCCATCATAACCAACTCATCATCGAGAAGGCCGCTCACAGAGTTCGAAATTCTTTGATAACTGTGAAGTTTGGCCATATAACAACTACGATCGGTTAGTGTTTAATAAAATAAATTCTCGAACAGGCACAGCCCATGTACTGACGTGAATAATTTGAAATTAATCTTAGTCTAATGAGATAATTTCCGGCTTGTGCCAGGATTTTTTATTTGCTGTTTTATTATTGTCCATAATGAATGTTTGGCTAAGTATTTTACTGACAATATGGGCTTTTAAGAAAAAAAGATCAATTACAGGACGAGTAATTTACAACTTTAATATTGTTTAATATTTGGTTTGCAAATGTAACCTGACAGAGCATCATGCATTTTTTTGATACTTATTTCAGCCGGTCTGTTCACAATAGTAATTGCCGAATGGTTGCATATAGAGGCTATTTTTTTCAGATAGTTCTGCTTTAAAACCGGCATTGAATGAAGATAATGGAGTCTGTAGATTTCGCTGTATAGAGAAGTGAAGGCCTCTGTTTTTGAAACAGGTATAAACTCTACACTGCCGGCATCTTTTAATCTAATGATAAAGACGAAATGCAGCGGGTAGTATTTATGAGAGCTCTGTTTAATCGGAAAGTAATATTTTTCATCTTCAGGCCGAATCTTGTTTAAGTCGCCTTTATTTTCAGAAAGCTGTGTAAGACTATCTTCCCACAATTTAACTCTGTCTGATCGGGGTATGATAAGAGGCTTCTCATCTTCGAACTGAAATGGAGTTACATCGTCTGTAAGAAATTCGGCACCGTGAATGCAAAATGCAGCGGTTAAAGAAGATTTTCCTGCACCTGATTCACCACAGAGCAACACGCCTTTATCATTAAAAATGAATGAACTTCCATGTATTGGGAGGGTTTTTCGCTGATGAAGTATAGCGCCATAGACCGAGCCATTCAGATAGAGCTCCAATGAAGAGGGTGTTGCATCCGGCCCCGGTGCAAACTGGACAATATTTCCATAGCCTGCATAAAATTTCCCTACATTCTCAACCTCCATGCGAAACTCATTTTCATTGATTGCCATCCAGCTGTTTGTGAAGTTCGGAGCATCAATGTTTTTGGGCTCGTCTACGCGCTTAATGGTAACGTCATCCAGTGGAAAGTAGAGATCTTCGGGGTTTATACTCATAAAGGCAAACAGAGCCATTGTTATGGATTATCGGGCCATTCTTCCGGTAATATCAATAAACTCCTGATTGTCTACAACCGGCCGTCCGTCGTAATTGGTTACCATGATGGAGGCTGAATAGATCAGCTGAACCACACGATTATATTTATCAAATTCTATTTTATCAAATGTATCAGATGGCTGGTGATAATCTTCATGAACGCCTGTAAAGAAGAAGACAAAAGGCACACTAAGCCTGCCGAAATTCCAATGGTCACTTCTTCTGTAAAATTGATTCGAATCTGTAAGATCGTTGTACCGGCGATCCAGGCGCATGTTTACGGTGTGTTCATTCGCTGTGGTAACCAGGCTGTCTAGTCCTGACGAAATAATCTCTCCGCCAATCAAATAGACATAATCGGTATCTCCGGCTTCAATATTCTTGGGATCGCTGCGGCCAATCATATCGGCATTGAAGTTTGCAACGGTATTTTCAATGGGTATAACGGGGTGATCTGAATAGTAGCGAGAGCCCAGCAGGCCAACTTCCTCAGCCGATACATGCAGAAAAAGAATGCTACGCTTTGGTTTGAAACCTTGTGACCGTGCATTGTTCAGCGCATTCGCAATGGCCATGAGCGCCACGGTTCCGCTGCCGTTATCATCAGCTCCGTTGTAGATCATATCACCTGTGCTATCGGGCTGGCCAATACCAACATGATCGTAGTGAGCCATTAATACCAGAACTTCTTCTTTTAGCTCGGGGTCAGCGCCTTCGAGATAGGCAAGTACATTCTGTGTCTCAATAGTACCTGACTGCGTGTAAGGTCTGTAATCAAGAACGTATCCAGTTCTTTCTG
>JAFIES010000029.1 GCA_020832415.1 Balneolaceae bacterium
ATTTGGCTGATTTACCTGTAGCTGCATACCTACTTGTGGTTCAACATCAGCCGGAAGCTGATCTTTCGGTACATTGAGCACCAAATCTTCTCTGAGCTCACCGTAAGCTTCTCCGCTTGGGATGTCAACTTTTGTAGAATCACCTACATTCAAACCGATAACGGCTTTTTCAAAACCGGGGATTAATTGCCCCTGACCTAATGTAAATTCGAGTGGTTCTCTTTCCTGGGAAGTATCAAAAACTTCACCGCTTTCTAATGTTCCTGTATAGTGTACCTTTACGGTATCACCATCTTTTGCGATAGACAAAATATTCCTGTTGTTTAATTTGTAAATTCAATGATCATTAAATATACCCTTTTTTAAAGAGAAATTTGAATAGAAACCCGTTATCAGGCAGTAACCTAATCTCTATGGATACATTATTCAGGTCAGCCAAAACCATTGCAGTAATTGGCTGTTCCTCAAAAAAATATCGTACAAGCCATCATATTGCTCAATATTTAATCGATTCCGGTTATTCGATACTGCCCGTAAATCCCAACGAAGAAGAGGTGTTTGGAACCCAAAGTTTACCTTCCATTTTCGATATTCCGGACGATACAGAAGTTCACATCATGAATATTTTCAGGAACAAGAGATATACACTGGAACAGGTTGAAGAGCTTGTGGAGTGGTCGGAAAAAACGGGGCAAAAACCTGTAATCTGGACTCAACAGGATGTGAGCACACCTGAAGCGAAGAAATTAGCTGAAAGTAACGGTTTTCGCTACGTAGAAAACCGATGTATAATGGTTGAGCACAAAATGGCTGTTTGATTACTCTTCATCTCTGAACAGGATTTTTTTCCTCTCATCAGCATACTCTTCCATCTTTGATTTCAACACAACCTCAATCTCTTTTTTCTCATCTTCAGGGATGGATGTGTAAAACTCTTTGATACGCTCTTCATCGCTATCTTTTTTAGCTACAAATTCAACAGCAATCACGTTTTCACTCTGCCATCGCCAGGCAATTACCTCTTTCCAGTGGATAAATCGGTCGAGAAAGAAAATACCTCTTGAGCGGAATTCAGGCACAACTTTCAATGTCCAGGTAAAAAAACCAAAGCACATCAGTGAAATGCCTGATGATATGCGGATACCGGTTACCGGCTCTACGGTAAAAATGGCTGTTCGGTAAATTCCGTAAACAATAAGGGCTACGGCAAGCAGGTTGGGAGCGTGATCAATCCAGAATGAACGGTGCTGGTAGAGGGTATTGCCCGCTTTTTGCCGCAACTGGATTAGTTTATTGGCACTGCCGGCAAAGAAACCAGCAATCATGGAGTAAATGCCCATCATAAACGGGGCAGCAATGGACTGCGGAAACAATCCGAAGGAATAGAGGATCATCAGCAGTGTGAAGACGAACAGTATAGACAGTGCACCGTTCAACAAATTTGTTTTGGTGAGCTTATCAAACACCAGCCAGTTTTGCGAACCAGCATATGTGCCAATCAGCAGTATAAAAATCAAAAAAAGAATCAATAACCACATAAATAGACCGTATTTTCAATGAGTAAAGAAGATAATAACACGATATAGAACGAACTAAAAAACATTCTGCTGATGGATATGAAATTTACACCCGTTTCAATTGATGTGGGCAACTCTGAACAGACATTTACAATTGAATGGGCCGATGGCCACAAAACCGTTTTACCTCTTTTTGGACTACGAAAAAATTGCCCGTGTGTAACCTGCAGGGGAGGGCACTCGCAAATGGGCCAATATGAACCACAGCTTTTTTTGGTTGAACCAACCCGGGTCTTCAAAATCGTATCAGCCGAACCGGTTGGCAATCACGCTTTGAAATTGAAGTGGGATGACGGCCACGATGCTGGTATGTACAAATGGGAATTGTTTCGCCACATGGATGAGGCAGTGGAGAAATTAAAGCAAAACAAAAATTAAGAGAGATTATCAGAATCTTTTTCCCCGCAGAAGCCCGGTGATTCCGGCAGCTGTTGCGGCTGCTCCTACAATCAGCAGCCATATTGTTCCAGATTCGGGCCGAAGCGAGATGTATGAGGGCAGGGTTTCCTGAAATTGCAGGAACTCACGGTTTCCCATCCATAAAAAAATCAGCCCCGCAACCAGTAGAATCGCGGGGAACCATTTCGAATCTGAAAAGAGGTCTGAAAAACTGCCTTCAGACATAGATTAAATTTTTACGATTGGATACACTATTTCTTATAAAATAACCCTACTAAGCCTGCAATCGTTGCAACAGCACCACCAATTAACATCCACATTACACTGCTATCGGGTGATCCGGTGAAAGCTTCCTGGATTTCTGAACCAATCGACTGATACTCCTGATAACCGAAATAGAGCAATATAAGCCCGCCTACTACTAATCCCGCTGAAATCATTTTTTTCATCATTCTCCTTTTTCTTCGTTTTGGTTTTTTTGGTTGAGGTACTCTTTTCGTGCTTCTAATAGTTTCAATACCCGCAGCATGCTTCGCTTTCTAACCAGGATATCCCTGGTGTAGTAAATTGTTGAGAAGATTACAAAAGCCCAGGATGATAAGCCAAGAATTAAATTGGTAAGATTTGCACTGTTGCCATATTGAATAAAGTGGTACACACTCAGCAACGAAAAAATGATTATTGAAAAAATTACAAAAACACCAAAAATTCGTATCTGCCGAAGTGAATATGTTGCAGCTTTCTCAAATTCACCTTCACGAAGCCACTTTTTCTGCTGGAACAGAAAACCATGGCTAAACTGATTAAACTCTTCTTTAATCATGGCTATAAACAGATCGTCTTTAGGCATAGCAGTGATTTATGGTGCATCCTTCGACATCACAATAATAAATTGTTTTGTTTGATTCCATTTATCAGCAATCAGAAAGTGGTTATTTGTGCGTATTTTAGTAACATCTTGTAAAATCAATTCAATCCAATCGATCTCATGATAAGCTTCCGTTCAATATCCATACCCATTCTGCTTACTATCGCTCTATTTCTGTTCAATTTGCAGGCTGCAGCACAACCATCGCCCGATCGTCTGGCTGATCAGATTGCTCAAAAAAACAGCGAACGAATTGCACTAATCGATAACATTGTGATTACTGTCTCTCCCGAAAATGGGGGATTTTTCCCGGAGACGGTAACAGCATACGAAAAAGTGCGCCGCGATGGCAGGGATATTCTCACAGCCGAAGAAGCTGACATGGATCTTGGAATGTTAAGTGGTGCGTTTGATGATCAAATGCCCAGGCTGGTAAGAGCAGCACATACGATAACATCCGAGAGGTTCAATGGAAGGGCAGTGTATAAAGTAGAAGTGGATGATACGGATGCTTTAAATGATTTGGGCAGTGAAGAAGCTGACTTTGGATATGATGATGAAGTTGTGGTTACCAATGCCATCGTATGGATTGATCAAAATGAGCTCTATCCGGTAAAAATTGAAATGGCTCAGCTCAGTGAGGAGGGATTCGAAATATCCGTCACACTTACGATGGAAGATTACCGGGATTACAGCGGGCTTGCCATTCCACACCGAATTACCATGAATGTTGATGGAATCGACGAACAATTCACGGATGAAGACCTTGCATCAGCTCGGGAATATCTGCGTGAACTTCGAGAGCAGCTTGATGCGATGCCGCAAGCTCAGCGTGAGATGATTGAGGATCAGCTGAGGCCCCAAATGGAGATGTTCGAAGCAATGCTCGATGGCGAAGGCCTTGGAATGGGAGAGATGGTATTCGTTGTAACGGATGTGCAGGTAAACAGATAGAATAAAAATGCGGAGGGGGAGGGATTCGAACCCTCGGTACCGTTTTCACGGTACACACGCTTTCCAGGCGAGCCCATTCGACCACTCTGGCACCCCTCCATGAACAGCCTGAAAAGATAGCAGTTTGTATGGCTACATTCAATCTGTTTCGAGCTATTCTTTTCAGTTGCTTAAATTTTACAGAATTTTGTTCCCGCTTCTCTTTTTCAATACGTACATTTCCTGCCCGAGTAACCGAATCAAACATTTTTATGAAGACGATACTAACCCTGATAATCTCTTTAACATTTATTCTGAATGCGCAAGCCCAAATGCCCGATGCACCCGATCGTGCTGAAGGTGATGGCCCTTATGAACGTCTTGTTATTCGCGGGGCCACCATGATCGACGGCACCGGTTCTCCCGCAGCAGGCCCGGTTGATATTGTGATTGAAGGCAACCGCATCGTGCAAATTCAAAATGTTGGCTACCCCGGGGTGCCAATTAACGAAAACAGACGCCCGCAAATCGGTGAAAACGGCCACGAACTGGATGCATCGGGTATGTATATCCTTCCCGGTTTTTTTGATATGCACGCACATATTGGTGGCAATGCCCAGGGGACAGTGCCTGAATATGTGTTCAAATTGTGGATGGCTCACGTAATTACATCCATTCGGGAACCCGGCTCATTTAACGGCCTCGACTGGACCCTTCGCCACAAGGATCGAAGTGAAAAGAATGAAATTACAGCACCACGAATTTTCTCATATGTTGGCTTTGGGCAGGGACATGATGGTCCTATAACCACCCCGGATCAGGCACGCAACTGGGTACAGATGATCTCTGACCAGGGTGCTGACGGCATCAAATATTTTGGCACGCGGCCCGAAATCTGGGAAGCTTCACTGGATGAGGCTAACCGGCTTGGTCTTGGTTCCATGGCGCATCATGCACAGCCCAGAGTTGTGTACGCAAATGTATCGCATACATCTGAATTGGGCCTTCGAGGCATGACTCATTGGTATGGCCTGCCCGAAGCACTGTTTGAAGATCGTATTATACAGAACTATCCGCTTGACTATAATTACAGTGATGAACAGCATCGCTTCGAAGAGGCCGGAAAACTCTGGCGGCAGGCAGCTGAACCTGGCAGCGACAAATGGAATTCGGTAATGAATCGCCTGCTTGAACTTGATTTTGAGATCAACCCCACATTTACCATCTATGAAGCCAGCCGTGATCTGATGCGCGAACGTCGAGCTGAATGGCACGAACGCTACACACTGCCTTCACTATGGCAGTTTTTTGAGCCTGATCGCCGCGCACATGGTTCCTACTGGTTCGATTGGGGAACTGAACAGGAGATTGCCTGGAAGGAGAACTACCGCATTTGGATGCAATTTGTAAATGAGTACAAAAATCGTGGCGGCAGGGTAACGCTTGGCTCCGATGCCGGCTACATCTACAAATTGTATGGTTTTGCCTACATCCGCGAAATGGAGCTGATGCGCGAAGCCGGTTTCCATCCGCTTGAGATTTTTCAGTCGGCTTCACTAAAGGCGGCTGAAGTGTTGGGGGTTGATGATCAGCTCGGCACCATCGAAGTGGGCAAGCTGGCCGATCTTGTGATCGTTGAAGAAAATCCTCAGGCAAATCTTCAGGTTCTGTATGGCACGGGAGCTATCAGGGTGAATGAAGATAACGAAGCTGTACGTGTGGGTGGAGTGAAGTATACCATTAAAGATGGAATTGTGTTTGATGCGAAACAGCTTCTTAAGGATGTTGAAGAGATGGTTCGGGAGTCGAAAGAAGAGCTTGATTTCAGGATTACACAGCCGGGGTTAGATTATTAACGGTTTGGTAAATAACAGGCGCGGCTATCCCTATGAATGTAAGAAACTAAACTTAAACGCGTCCGCTTGATTTGCATGGTTATGCAAACATACTATTGGGGTGAATTTTAGCGTTGGAGATTAAAGTAAAAAGTAATAACATTATTATAACATCAAAATTAATTCAACAAACCAGTCATGGAAGCGAAAATTCGAAAAATCGGTAACAGCCTTGGAGTGATCCTGCCCAAGCAAGTAATCGACGAACTTCACCTGAAAACCGGCGACAAAGTAAGTATCGATCGAAA
>JAFIES010000038.1 GCA_020832415.1 Balneolaceae bacterium
TTACGTATATCGATCAAAAATTAAACATCGCAGACACTGGTAAGCTACGAGTTGAAGTCGATAAAAAATTTAACAGTACTTATTTATATGTACCACAATGATTTACAAGAAATTAAAATTGTCTTAATTGGACACTACTGGGGTACTATAGCACTTGGAGATTCTGAATTGAATTCAGAATGACGTAAACATGAGGTTTTGCAAAGCCCTCTTCTATCGTCTACATCAAAAAGGCCATTTCCAACAAATGATAACGCTCCGTATATTTTAGGACGAGACATACATTTTAACATTTCATTCGTCCATTCATTTTCCTTAAACCCTGTTAATTTGATCTGATTTTTTCTATCCTTACCGCTACTTTGACAAAAAAGTAATAGAGTGGTGAGTATCGGGTATCAAGATTTTCACTACTCAATATTCACTACCCGATTCTCAATAATAGTCCATTGTCCATCATTCAAACCGATACACTCACACGCCGTCTGTACGCCACCGATGCTTCCATCTACGAAGAGATGCCCAAAGGTGTGGCTTTCCCGAAAAATCTCAACGATATTCAGCAGCTTGTTCTGACATCCAAAAAAGAACGGTTCCCTATCACACCGCGAACCGCCGGAACCAGCCTTGCTGGGCAAACAACCGGAGAGGGAGTAATCATGGATGTTTCCCGGTATATGACAGCTATCCGGCAGATAGATCCCGACAAAAATTACGCTATTGTGGAGCCCGGTGTAATCCGTGATACACTAAACCGGGAAGCAGCCAAATATGGCCTGCAGTTTGGGCCGGATACAGCCACTACCAACCGCTGTATGATTGGCGGTATGATTGGCAACAACTCCTGCGGCTCGTTCTCCATCAAACATAAAAGCACCCGTGAACACATCATCGAAATTGAAACCATTTTGAGTGATGGTTCGCACGTGGTGTTCAAGCCCTTAACCGGGAAAGAGCTGGAAGAAAAATGCAAGCTGAGCTCACTTGAGGGGGAAATTTATCGCGGTATGATCGCCCTGCTGAAGGAGCATAAAGATTCGATCATCCGAAACTACCCTCATCCGGAAATTACCCGAAGAAACACAGGGTATGCCATCGACCGGCTTTGCGAGATGGAGCCCATCACCCCGGGCGGACGCCCCTTTAATCTTGCCGAGCTGCTGTGCGGAAGTGAAGGAACCCTTGCGATGACCGTATCTGCCAAAGTGAATCTTGTTCCGCTTCCAACTAAGAAAGCTCTTGTAATTCCGCAATTTGAAACGCTCCACCAGGCCATGCTGGCAACTGTTGAGGCTGTAAAATGGGAGCCGGCAGCAATTGAGCTTGTGGATGACATCATTCTGAATGCCACAAAAGGAAATATAGAACAGAGCAAAAACAGGTTTTTTCTTGATGGAGATCCGAAATGTATTCTCATCATTCAGTTTGAAGGTGATGATGCGGATGAGCTTGAAAAAAAAGCGCACGGGCTGGCAAAAAAACTAAAAGAGCTGAAGCTGGGCTATTCCCACCCTTTTGAGACAGATCCCGATAAAATCACCCGTGTTTGGAATCTTAGAAAAGCGGGCCTGGGCCTTCTGATGGGCCTTGGAAGCGACTCACGGTCGCCAACGTTTGTTGAAGATACAGCCGTGAGAGTAGAAGATCTGCCGGATTACATAGAGGAGTTTCAGGAAATACTGGATAAGTACGGTACAACCTGTGTTTTTTATGCGCACGCTTCCGTTGGGGAGCTTCATCTGCGGCCGGTACTTGATACCACAAAGCCCGAACAGCTCCAAACGATGAAAAATATTGCGCAGGATGTGGCTGATCTGGTGAAAAAATATCGGGGTTCTCTCTCCGGCGAGCATGGTGACGGACGCGCCAGAGCACCCTACATCGAAACTGTTCTCGGCAGTGAAATGATGCCGCTTTTGCGCCGGGTAAAAGAGATTTGGGATCCTGAATACCGGTTCAACCCCGGAAAAATAATCAATGCCAAGCCGATCGATACGGATCTTCGTTTCTCACCGGACTATAAACGCCCCGATGTTGAAACGGTTTTTCACTGGCGTTCAACCAATGGGTTTGCAGGAGCCGTTGAACAGTGTAACGGCGCAGGCGTATGCCGCAAATTACCGCAAAGTGGCGGAACCATGTGCCCCTCCTATCACGCCACCAGGGATGAAAAAGATAATACCCGCGGCCGTGCCAATTTGTTCAGGCAGCTATTTTCCGGTAAGCAGAAAGAGGCGTTTAAATCGGAAGATTTAAAAGAAGCGTTGAATCTCTGCCTGAGCTGCAAAGCGTGCAAAAGCGAATGCCCGGCCAATGTAGATATGGGTCGCATGAAAACAGAATTTCTGAATGGCTGGCACAAAGAGAATGGAACAAGCCTCAGTGAGAAATTTTTTGGTCAACCGGAAAAATTCTATCCGCTCGCATCTGCATTTTCGGGCATCACTAATTTTGTAAATGGTGCCGGTCCTGTAAAGAAAATCTACCAATCGCTTCTCAATATCGACACCCGAAGAGCACTGCCAAAATTTGCAAAAGAGCCTTTTCACAGATGGTTTAAGAATAACTACTCAGCAAATGAAGATTCCGGCAAAAAATCTGTTCTTCTTCTCGCAGATCTCTTTACCAACTACCATGAACCGGAAATTGCCATTGCTGCGTGCAATGTTCTGGATAGACTTGGTTACAACGTGCTAGTACCCGGAATTTGGCCAACCGGCAGACCGCAACTATCAAAAGGATTACTGGATGATGCTGCCCGAATTTGCAAAACAAATATCGCTCGTCTCTATCCTTATGCTGAGAAAGGCATACCCATAATTGGCCTCGAGCCAAGTGAAATTCTCACATTGCGCGATGAATATAAAGATCTCTGTTCTGATGAGGAGTTACCAATGACTCAGAAAATTTCAGCCAATACGTTTCTGTGGGAAGAATTTCTTTCTGCAGAACTCGCCGTAAACGAGTATCCAGATATCGGAAAAGGTGAAACAGTTTATATACATGGTCACTGCCATACCAAAGCTTTGGTTGGGAACGACCTTCTAATTCAAGCGTTCACAAAGCTTGGTTTTAAGCCCGTAGATTTGAAAACGGGCTGTTGTGGCATGGCCGGCAGTTTCGGCTATCATAAAGATAAATACGATGTTTCAATGCAGATCGGAGAACAGGTTCTTTTTCCCTCCCTTCGAGAGTTATCTGAAGATGCTTTGATATGTACACCGGGTTTTTCGTGTCGGCATCAGATTTCTGATGGTGTTCAAAAGAAATCCAAACACCCTGCCATCATTATGGCAGAGGCATTTTTGCGATTATAAAACTCCCAAACTTATTATTCTATCGTGAGTTCGATATAACATATAGAAAGAATCGTCAGTTAGAGCGCAGTCCCGACGCTTTTCAGGAGGGACGAAGTCGAAAACTCATATTTCGACTTCATTCCTCGGAAAAAACACCTTCGGAATTGCGCTCAATATGACGGAATAAGTCATATTGTTCATTTTTATCTCGAACTCACGTTATTCTACGATTGCATTGGCAGTTTAAAGCCGGTTTTTTTCTCATAAGCAACCTTCACAATCTCCATCATCTGCTCAAGGCTGTACACACCGGAGTTCAATACAAGATCGTAATCGGATGCATTCGTCACATCTTTTTTGAAATAGTACTGTACAAATTCAGCTCTCTCATCATCCGTTTTATTAATCATAGACTGAGCATCTGCTTTTGACATACCTTGTTTTGCAGCAATGTGTTCAGTACGGGTCTTTAACGGTGAAACCAGGCGCACATGGAATGCTTTTGGATTCGTGCATATATAGTTGGAACCTCGCCCCACAATTATTGAATTTCCATGCGCCTCAACCGTTCTCACTACCTGGTTTAACGTTCGAATATAGCCTGAATTAGTGCTGGTTTTTTTCATAAAACCTACCACTACATCTTCGATGGTCTCCCTGCGGCTTTCATCAAGTGCTTCGAGAAACTTCCTATCGCTTCCCAATTTATCTGAAATTGCTTGAAGGATATCTTTATCCCACATTTTAAATCCAATCTTTTCACTCATGTGAGCTGCAAGTGCTGCTCCAAGAGCTCCGAATTCTCTCGAAATTGTAATTACCGGAAATGGATTACCTTTTGGTGTTGTGGGTTTTTTTGATGTGCTGTCCAGTTCCCACGATTTCATCCGTTCTTCGATGATTTTACTAAGTACTTTTTCCATATCTCCTCCTCTTCTATTAAAACTCTCTAACAGAAATATAACAGGAAAAATCGTGATCTAAATGGGTAAAACTCTGATTTAAAAACTATCTGAATAGCTTGCTTTCAACCTTTCCAGTTTGTTCTTATCTGCAAAAACTTTTTGTGTAAATCGGTGATCGTCACCAAGAGATTGCAGAAGCACCTGATAACTCTTATCAAAAAACTCTTTCGCTTCTAAAAACCTTCCTTCCTTCATCATTGCAAGCCCCAGATACCCTTCCGCTCTCGCAACTCGCCAATCAGATTCATCATGGCTTGATTTATAAATATCAATCACTTCAAGCAATGAGTTTTGAGCGTTCTCTAATAAATTCATTTCAATTTGTGCTGTTCCCAAACCTAAAAGAGTTGAAGCTATATCAGAATGATATTGAGGAAGAGCAACCCTTCGAAGTTCCAAAGAGTTTTCATAATAGTGAACGGCTTCACTAAAATTTTCTGTGAGCTTGAAAAGCTCTGCAAGGTTATAATATACAACGCCAATAAACGGATGTGTTTCCGGGAATATAGCCTGGCCAATTTCAAGAGCACGGCGCAGATTTGCTTCGGCAAGATCGAAATCTTCCCGGTCTTGATGCAGCCCGGAATACCCATTTAAAATATACGCCATAAACGGATGCTCACTGCCCAGAACGTCATCAATTAGTTCAACAGCTTCGGCAAATAGTTCATCGGCTTCATCAAGTTTTCCATCCTGTTGAAGCATAATGGCGAGATTATTCAGATTAATCGCCAGATTGGATCCCTGGTCAGGCTGACCTCTTCTGATTTCGATAATTCGCCGGTAGATTTCGTATGCCTCCTCTTTTTCTCCAAGTTCTTCGAGAGACATCGCCAGGGTATTCATTACACTCGAAGTTTCAGGATGTGTTTCACCATTTTGAGAAATACTAAGTAAGAGTGCCTCACGTGCAGCATCTGCAGCCGCTTCAAAATTATCGAGGCGGTATTCCAGGTTGGCAAGCCGTAACATAACTGCAGCATAATGCGGGGATTTATCCCCGATACTTCGAAAAGCCTCAACAGATTTCCCGATTGCCAGATACGCATCTTCATACAGGCCAAGATTACTGTAAATATTGCCAATCATGCTCAGAATTTGAGCCTGAAGGCCGGTTTCATCTTCCAATTCTGTTTGAGCCCTTTCAAAACCCTGATCCAGAAGTTCGCGAGCGGTCATAGATCCGTCATTTGCCCGGTTGGGATCAGACCCCTCGAAAATCTGGGCAAGAAAAGCGGATACCTGCTCAGCTTCACGGGCATTTTGTTCGGCCTGATGCGCCTGCCACATAGTTGCGGTAATTCCGCCGGTGAGTATCAAAAAAATCATGGCTGCAGCAGCAACAGTCCATCGGTTTCGGCTGATAAATTTTCTTGCTCGATAACCAAATGTATCCGGCCGGGCTAAAAGAGGCAGGTTTTGTTGATGGCGATTAATATCCGCAAGCAATGCCTCAACAGAACCGTACCGCCTATCAGGGTCTTTATGCAGTATTTTATTGATGATAGAATCAAGATCCCCTTTCAGTTGATTGATAATATCTGACGGTGCACAACCGCGCTCTTCGGCAAGTCTCTTTTTTTGATCAGCATCCGAAATTGCTAAAAACCGCCTGCTTACCGAAACAGGGTCTTCATTCAATAACCGGTTTTCTACTTCTTTGTAAGTGAGATTTTTAAGATCAAATGGATGGAGGCCGGTCAATAGTTTGCTCAGAAGAATTCCGAGCGAATAGAGATCGGTTGAAGTAGTGACCAATTTACCGGAGATCTGTTCTGGGGAGGCGTACTCAAGACTGAGCATTCTCATACCCGGCTGGGTCTGTATGGCAGAGTTTTCGTATAGGTTAGGATCGAGAAGTTTAGCAATACCAAAATCGAGAATTTTGATCCGTCCTTCATCCGTTACTAAAATATTCTCCGGTTTCAGGTCACGGTGAATAATCAGGGAGTTGTGCGCGTATTGAATGGCTTTGCAAACGGTTTTGAATAGCTCCAGGCGCTGTTCAATGGTCAGTTTTCTGTTGTTGCAATAATCCAGAATCGTTTCTCCATTTACAAATTCCATAACCATATATGGAACTCGATCGGCTGTGATTCCACTATCCACAAAACCCGAGATATTGGGATGCTGCAAGCCGGACAAAATGTGCTGCTCTAGCCTGAAGCGCTCCATGTGGGACGGGGTGAGCAGGCTCTTATGAATGATTTTCAGAGCTCCCGTCTGTTTGATTCCGCTCTCATCCACTCGCTGAACTTTATATACACGCCCCATTCCGCCGTGACCAATCAGCTCCTGAATATCCCAGCGCCCTATTTTTTTTCCTTCAAAATAGTCTTCTCCAAATTCTTGTTCAGCAAGCAGAGAATCGAGCTCTTTGATCAGTTTCTCATTTTTACCAAGTCGCTCTTCAAAAAACCGGTCTGATTCCTCGAGCTGGTCAAGCATCTCCCTGATTTTTTCTTCCAGCTCTTTATCATCGCCACACACACGCTTGATGTAGTCGGTTCGCCCCTCAGGTGGCAGGGTGAGTACCAGGTCAAAAATGCGGCTCAGCTTTTTCCAGTCATTCTGTTTCATTTACCCCTTTCTGTAATTGTTGTCAGCAAAAACTTCAGTATAAACATGGTATTTATGCAACTCCTTAAACAATACACTAGTATCATGTCAATTATTAAAGTGACGGGTTAGACCTGACAGCATTCCCGGCGCTTTACCGTCCCGACAGCAGCCGGGATGTCAGCGTCGGTAACTTTGGGTAAAGGGTCGCACAAAATCCAACGCTGTCAGATCCAGTAGGTGCGGACAGGTTTTAACCGAAATTTCATATTTGACGTAACACCAGCCCTAATCCACTTAACATATTGCTCCATGATCTTACATAAACAGAAATACCATGTTTAGGCCTAGGCATGTTTATGATGCCTTCAACTCATTATAAAGCCACAATTTTGCTTTTGCCCAGTCACGGTCAACCGTTCGTGTGGTTACCTGGAGAACCTCCGAAATTTCTGGAATCGACATACCACCGAAAAATCGCATCTCAACAACCTGTCCCCGCCTTGAATCGATCTCGGAAAGTTTTTCGATGAGATCGCTCATTTCTATGATCTCTTCAGCATGCTCTTCCAGGTTGAGTTTCTCTTCATCCAGCGTTATCGGGCGATTTTTTCCGCCCCTTCGCAAGGCAACTTTCTTGCGGGCATAATCTACCAAAATCTGCCGCATACATCTCGATGCGATGGAATAGAAATGTGCCCTGTTCTGCCACTCAACCTCTGATTGCCCCAGCATTTTGATGTACAATTCATGCACCAATGCAGTTTTTTGCAACGTGTGTGCATTTCTTTCATAGGCAAGATGCTTCCGTGCAATTTCTTTTAGCTGCCCGTAAACGTGTGGATATAAGGAGTCGAGAGCTGCCTTATCTCCATTTTGTGCATCAACAAGTAACCGGGTGATTTCTCCTATTCTATCCAAAAGGTGCCTTTAAAAATTCATGTCGTGATTAGAATTCATTTTGCGCAATACTCATACAGATTACGTAGCCAACGAGCTCTAAATCATATCAGGAAAAATTTTACTCAACTTCATGAACTATCGCAACTATTTGAGGCAACTTATTAAATCGACGTGATAATTGCACAAGCCTTTGCCTTTCAATCGACTACAGGTTAATACGGCTTACATCGGTTTATCATAAACATCACTAAACAGGTAACCATTGAATTTTTTCACATTCAAACCGAAAAATTTTGCAGCATTATTAATGATGCTGATCATTGTTGTCCCGGCATTTTCGCAAAGCGGATCGTTCTGGGATGATACCGATCTCACACTGTTGAGAACGGGCGGGAGTATCGGGCTTTCCGCTTCAACATATACCGCTAATGGTATCGAAAACCGCCGGCCGCCCGGTGTTCTTCAAACCAACGCCAGTCTTGGCTTTTCCACATTTGGCCTTCGCAGCGGATTTAACCTTAGTTACTCTACTGACGACTCAGGTTTTCGCCAAAACATGAATAACATCAGCTATAGTGTGCGCTGGCGCTGGCTAACCTTTCAGGCGGGGGATGTGAATACACGCCTTTCGGATTACAGCCTGAATGGCACCACGATCCGGGGAGGGCATATTAAAGCTGACCCCGGAAATTTTCTGGTTGAGGTGATTGGAGGAAAATCAAAACGAGCGGTGAGGCCCAGCCTGGAATCGGCATTTCGCGAACCGTCGTTTGATCAATGGGCATTTGGCGCGAAAGTTGGGGTAAGAGGAGAAGCCGGAAGCTATTTCAATTTGAGTACATTCTATGCCCAGGATGATGCCGCTTCGCTTTCGGGAGAAGTCATTGAAATCAAACCCCAGGAAAATTTAACAGTCACTCCCGATTTCAGGGTGAACCTGTTCGACGGCCGTTTTACGCTGGAGAGCCAGTTTACAGCTTCGGTTTTTACCCGTGACCTGGAGGGCGAACCCTTTTCATCCTCCGATCTTGGAATTCCGGTTTTTTTCACCACCATTTATCAGCCACGGGCAAGTACGCATGTCAACTACGCGGGTAAGGCACTGGCCGGATTTCGGTCCGATTTTTTTGATTTGAACATAGGCTATGAGCGCATCCAGCCCGGTTTTATGTCGCTCGGACGGGGAACGGTACGCAATGACCTGGAAACCATTACGCTAAGCCCGGCTGTTCGATTTTTCCAGAACCGGTTATCCATTCGTTCTGATGTAACCCTGGGCAGAGATAATCTTCTCGGAACCCGCTTTCAAACACAATCCAATACCGGCATCGGCACCAATGTGCAGATGACATTCAGCGAGACCTTTCACCTCACAACCTCATACAACCTGCTGCTGAATGATGTGACCATGAATCAAATAGAAGGCACTGAACAGCCTGCGGGCGGTCAATCACAGGTTTCGCACAATGTTATGGTCCAGCCCAATTTCACCATTCTCGGGGATGACTTTATCCATAATATTGCATTAACCGGCGGCTATCTGAGCATCAACAGTTCATTTACCGGCGATCCGCAAAACAGCAATTCATTTTCATCTGTATCGTACACTGGTATGCTCAGTTATGCCATCACGCTGCCGGCGGGATTAACCCTGAACAGCTCCGGTAACTATTTAACGAACTCATCAGATGGCGGTGACATTCGAAACATCGGGGTGAATTTCGGTACCAGCTATGCACTTTTTAACCGAAAGCTGACCCTGGGCCTTAATCTCGGTATCAACCGAAACAGGCTGGAAAGAGAGGTGATGAACGGCTCCGCCATAACCAACAGGTTTCAACAGCTTGTTGGCGGGATCAATACGTCATACAGGTTTACGGACAAAGACACCTTCAATCTCACCCTCCGTTCCCGCAACAGCCGCGTTTTGGACGGAGTTGGAACTGACTTTACAGAACTTGAGGGCAGCTTCAGGTATCAACGCACATTTTAAACAGTATGGTTCACAGAATGATTTCAGGATTTACAATCAATCAAGCACTTAAAAAATCAGCTCTTTTCGTTGGCCTGATGATGATTCTCATCGGCATAGCTGATCGTACCCATGCACAGAGCACATCACAGGTGACCATTGTAGGGATTCCTCCTGTTTTGCCAAGCCCCTTTGCCAATGATATCGAAAACAGTTTTGTAACCGGCCAATACCAGATTATTTTCAATTACACCAGCTTCAGCGCTGTTCCGGTTGATTTTATTTTCGATTTCACCGTTCTGAAAGGAGGCCAGGAAATTATTGAAATTTCTTCCCTTCCGGCGCCTTTTACTCCCGGCACCTATGTGTTCACCTCCTTTTTCGAGGAGCTGATTTTTCCACAAGGCGCGAATGATGTTTTCCAGCAGCTTGAGGGGAGTATCCGCAATCAAATCATTCAGACGGGAACTGTTCCGGAAGGCAGCTATTCGATCCGGATCAATGCCCGCCCGGTATCACAACCCAGCCTGGTTACGATTGCAGGAAACGCTCATTTCATGGTTCAGTACCCGTCACCTCCAATTCCCGTTTCGCCGGCAAACGGCTCCAACATCATCATGGATATTCCCATTTTTGCATGGACCCCGGTTGTGAACAATGCCGGCATCCAGATGGAATACGAATTTCTGCTCGTTGAAGTGATTCCCGGCCAATCTCACTTGCAGGCCATCAACAGCAACCAGGAAATTGCCTTGGTAACCCTCATGGGCAATACCACCCTGCCGTACACGCCGGACTATCTGCCGCTCGAAGAGAACACCGAATATGCCTGGCAAATTACAGCGAAGGATGCCATGGGAAATGTTCCGCTGCAAAACCAGGGGAAAACCGAAATCTATACATTTACCTATAAATTGGCAGAAGACGAGGGTGATATCATTGCCGATTTTTCCCTTGTTGAAGAGATCACACTCATCCCGCAATTTGCCAAACTAACCGGTCTCGCAGAACTTACAGTCACCGAATTCCCGACCTATTTCCAGCTCGACGGACAAGCTGCACTCAATCTTGAATTTGATGGAATGCAGGGCCCATTTGAAAATTCAGTGGCTGTAAATAACCTGATGGTTCAAAAAGGATCTCTTGC
>JAFIES010000046.1 GCA_020832415.1 Balneolaceae bacterium
TTCTGATTCATCATTAATTCGGGTATTATTTATTAAAAGATATGCTATGAAAGCAGATACCTATCTCCAAGATTTGAACTCTAAAACTCATGATGTAATCCATGGAAAAATTCATCTACGTTCTCCAAGTGCCGGAAGCACGTCTGATTTTATAACCCGGGAATTTATTCCCGTGTAAGAGGTTAGAATTAAGAAAAGAGTGCCATCGGCACGATACATTTAAACAAGGTATTTCTTGGTGTTGGCCAGGGTTTTGTGATACTGATTAATGAATCAGGTAACCCACAGTTTGGATCATTATCAAGAAATACCATGTTTTTGAGTCAACATTTTATCGTTTGAAGCCTGAAAGTATATGATCCGTGTCTACGACACTTTGGAGTTGGTATCTGCTTTGTACCATAGAATGAATTCTGTGGTTACAAGATTGGCCGTGCCGATGGCACTTTTTCAGGTCTACATCAGGTATTTTTACAGCAGAAGTAAACATGGTATTTCTTGGTGTTGGCAAGGGTTTCGTGATGATGATAAATGAATCAGGTAACCCAAAGTTTTAATCTTTATCGAAGAAATACCATGTTTTATTTTATCCTTCTCTATTTTCCAAACATGGTATTTATCGAAGTGTGCCGGGTTTCTGGTTCAATAAGAACTGAATCAGGTAACCCACAGTTTGGATCATTATCAAGAAATACCATGTTTTTTGCGTTGTGATCAGCGCTAAGTCATCTCAGAATCAAAGTTCAACCCAAACACCCTGTTCATGGGCGTTGTAGATTTGAGTAACCAGATTATTCACTTTTGCGGCTTCGTCAGCGGTGATTAAAGGAACATTTTCTGCGCCAGCAACAGCATCAAAAAAGAGTTCGATCGGGTGTTTCAGGCTGTCGGGGAGATCGTCCCAGGCTTGTGATGCATCGGCATCCATCGCGGGTATTCGCAAATACAAGCGTCCGTTGGTTACACGGAGATGGCCTTTTGTGCCGGAGATCTCTACCTGATTCGGGTTGGCATGATCTACCCAGCCGCCCGCTACTGTTGCAACTGCACCGGATTCAAACCGAACCATCCCTTCTCCATATTCATCACAGCCGGGATAGCGGTCTAAAACAGTGTCGATATAACCGGTACATGCTGAGGGTCTGTCGTCTTCCATAAACCATAGCAGCAGATCGAACACGTGAGAACCCAAATCGCCAAAAGCACCAACACCGGCCTGTTCGGTATCGGCCATCCATCGCCATTCACCATCAAACCAGCCTCCAATGGCACCACTGTGTACATTGCTTAATCGCAGACGTGTAATTTCACCAAGTGCACCATCTTTAATCAGTTGTTTAATTTTTAGGTTTGCCGCCTGACTCCGCATAAAATATCCGGTCTGGAATATTACTCCTGATTCATTCACGGTATTTGCAATGGCAGCTGCCTCATCACCGTTAAGACCAACCGGTTTTTCAATGAAGAGATGCTTGCCTGCACGTGCAAGTTCCGGCACAAGATCCACATGCAAATTGGTTTGTGAGCATATTACAACCCCATCCACTTCAGGATCGGATGCTATTTGCGACACATTCTCAGCTATTTCACCACCTGTAACATCACGGCGTGTTTGGGCTGTTTCGCGGCTGGGATCCCACACATATTTTGTGGTTACATTTTCAGCAGCGGCCATTCGGTTTGCAAAATCGGGTGCGTGAATGTGAGCGCCGCCCACCATTGCCAATGTAATGTGATGATTTCTTTTGGCAGCAGAAGCTGAGGCAAAAGATGGGACAAAGAATGGAGCAGCAGCAACAGTAGCAGCACCGGCTGCAATATTTTTAAGTGCTTCTCTTCGGGTTATGGATTTTTTGGAATTGGTAGAATGATTTTTCATAGTATGATCTGCTTAAGTAACGGGTTAATCTGAGGTAGAAAAGCTACGTGTTAGAGTGGAAACTTTCAGAAAAAATATCAAATAGTGGCAAGAAGTGATTATTGCCCGGCGAGAAGTGAACAATCAGGAGAGGTTTTTGAGCATTCTCTGATACAAAAACCAGAATATAGTACCGGATTGTATAATAAATGATGACAGCAATCGGAACTCTTTGGTAGTAAACACTCTGCTTCGTTTCATAATCACAAAACCAAATAGATCAGTGCCTTGCGGTACTTTCATGTTGTTATACATCAGCTGCTCTCTTGAAATTTTAAACATCGGTACGCCAATTTCGGAGTTCAGCCCTTTTTTCATTGACTCATTTGCAAAGAATCCTTTTTTACCGGAGGCAGGGTGGTTGGTAAGATATGGAGTTCCATTTTTAACAAGTTGTTCGTAACTCTTTTCGGTTTTGGCTTCATCAGGGCCGAAATCATCCGGTTGTGCGTCTCCAAGTGAAACAATGAGATTAACCCGGTTGTTTTGAACCGTCCAGAATGAGATGTAATCGATACCCATGGAGTTTATCAAGCCAACTCCAAACTTTCTGCAAGCTTTAATAAAGTCACCCTTAACGGTCTCTTTAAGGAGAGATTTCATCAGTGTTCTGAAAATTTGCTTATATCCCAAAAGCTTTTGAGGTTCACGGCTTTCGTTAAGTGCAATTTTTCTGATGATCGATTTTGCTTTCTCTTTTTCACTAAAAAGAAAAGTTTTGCTCATGAACTCTTTAGCGCCAAGATCCCGTGCAGTTTTTTCGATCTCTTCGGTAGCTTTCCCCGTCATAATTATTATGGGAACAGTTTGAAGATGTGTGTCGATCATGAGTGATTCAAGAAGTTCGACTCCATCAAACTCCGGCATTTGGATATCGAGAAGTACAAGATTAACCGGCTTTTCTCCGAGTATATCTATCCCCTCCTGTGCTCCATTGGCAAAGATCAGATTATACTCATCACTCAACATCGCTTTCAGGATGATGTGTGTGGTCTTCTCGTCATCAATTACCAGTATTGTTTTCTTTACCATTGTGCCTTACGAAAACATGTTAAGGATATCCTAATCCTAAAATACAAGTTACATGAAAATTATCTAATCATTCAATCAATCAGGTGTAAAACAATAACAGTTAATATGCCTGTTAATTTGAATATAGCATCGATTACTACAATTTAATGATGAGATGATCAAGCATGAAGATAGAAAAAACTATCAACTCCCTATTGGAATTTCTTGAATCTTATGATTACAAGGAGTACGAAATAACCCCGTTTTGAATGATACGATGAATGTTCAATGCGCGCAGAAAAGATCTTACAAGGAATTTATAAACGTTATCACCCGGAAATTGCCTGTGCCTTTGCCTGAAAAAGTAGTACTTTTATTAGGCTCAAGGTTGTATTGAACAGGTTGGATGATGATCAATAAGCCACTGATTTTACAACTATATCGTCACTATTAAGATCCCAAATGCTGAATTCGTTTAAGAAGGTTTACCAGTTGTTGCCGGCAGGCGATGCGTTTAAACTATCTGTTATCTTTATAATGATGCTTATTGCCTCTGTTCTGGCGGTTATCGGTATTGGTACTGTACCACTATTTGTAGCTGTAGTGATAGATGCAGAACGGGTACTCAGTACACCTGTAATAGGCCCATTGCTTGATGACTGGGGTATCCGAACCCCTCAAAGACTGGTGGTTTTCGGAGCGGGTATTCTTATTGTTGTCTACTTCCTGAAAAACATCTTCATGATCTTTTTTGAGTATATAAAGAATAAATATATGCTCAACAGAAAGGTACTTTTGCAAAATAAGCTGTTCAATGCATACATGCGCTCACCCTATACCTATTTCATTAGCCGGAATTCGTCAGAGCTGTTACGTAACGTCAGTTCGGAAGTTGACCGGGTTATAAACGGCACACTGAAACCGATACTCACGATCGTGCTGCATGCAACCATGACGACTGTAATAATTTTAGCATTACTAATTGTTGAGCCATTCATCACAGGAGTTGGAATTTTACTTTTTGGGGGAATGTCATTGATTTTCCTGAGGCTTACCAAGAAAAAAGTGAAATTCTTTGGCCGGGAGTCATTGCATCACCGGCAGGCGATGAACAAATCCATTTTACAGGGACTTGGCGGCTTTAAAGATGCAAAGGTGCTTAACCGTGAACCGCATTTTTTGAAAGAGTACAACTTTCATGCTACCAAGCATAAGTATTATGATCTTTGGAAAGCTGTGATTAATTCCATGCCCGTGCAGTTAATTGAGCTGATTGCACTCACCGGAATTTTGTTTATTGCAATTGTAATGGTTTTACAGTTCAGAGAGCTTAATTCGATCATAACCGTACTCGCCATGTTTGGGGCGGCTATCGTTAAGTTGAAGCCATCGATTTACCAGCTTATTTCCAATGCAAATGTTCTGCGATATAACGCCTATTCGGTAGAAGCTATATTCGATGATCTTGAATATCTGGAATCGAAACAGATGCACCGCAGATCATTGGGTGTCGGAACAGAACCCATCGAACTTCAAAATAGCATTGAACTTTCCGATCTGGAGTACAGCTATCCCAATACATCAGCTCCGGCAGTGCGAAATATTAACATTACCATTCCTAAAAACAGTGCCGTGGCGTTTGTGGGCCCTTCAGGAGCGGGGAAAACTACCCTGGTAGATGTGATATTGGGCCTGCTTGAACCACAAAAAGGCAAACTTTTGGTTGATGGTAAGAATGCGTTTGATGATATCCGGGCATGGCAGCATAACATCGGATATATCCCCCAGTTTATCTATCTGCTGGATGACACCATTCGCCGAAATATCTGTTTTGGCATTGCTGACGAAGATATTGACGAAGAGCTTGTACAAACTGTGATTAAAACAGCCCAGCTATCCGAACTTATTGACGGGCTGGATGATGGTGTTGATACCGTTGTTGGTGAGCGTGGTGTGAGGCTTTCCGGCGGTCAGCGGCAGAGGATTGGCATAGCCCGTGCCCTCTATAATAATCCACAGGTTTTGGTAATGGATGAGGCCACATCAGCCCTGGATAATATCACCGAACGCTATCTTGTAAAAGCAATTGAAGAGCTTCGAGGTGATAAAACATTAATTATGATTGCCCATCGCCTGACAACCGTTCAAAACTGCGATACGATCTATATGATGAAAGATGCCGAAGTGATTGCCAGCGGAACGTATGAAGAGTTGCTCCACTCGAGTGCTGAGTTCAGAGAAATGAGCCTTGTTGATGAATAATTGCTTGCGCTGTTGAATGTTGAAGCGCATTCGCTGTTAAACGTTTAACCTTCAATCTTAAAACTAAAAAAATGGCTACAGCAAAATCATTTGAGGAGCTTGAAATATGGCAGTTGTCGAGGGAGTTGGTAAAAGAGACATATACTGTCACCAATAAAAGCCGGTTTTCAAAAGATTTCTCAATGAAAGATCAAATACGACGATCATCATTGAGTGTAATGAATAACATTAGTGAAGGGTTTGAGAGTAGAACAGTAAACATGTTTATTGAATATTTAGGCCGGTCTAAAGCTTCATGTGGTGAAACGCGATCTATTTTTTATGCTGCATTAGATCAAAACTATATCGAAAAAAAAGAATTTGAGACTCTTGTAGATTTATGCAAAACGATCTCATCCAAAACCCTGCGCCTTATGCAATACCTGGAACAATATCATTCGAACGATCGTGTGAAAGATCTTGAAATTGAATATGAGATATAGATCAAACCAGATACCATTATAATAGAAACCGTATTTAGGCATCAACACAACCCAACCTGTAACCATCAACCTTCAACTTTCAACTAAAAAAATTAAACAATGAAAGGAATTATCCTCGCCGGCGGGTCCGGCACACGTCTTTATCCCGTTACAAAAGCCATATCGAAACAACTGATGCCGGTTTATGATAAGCCGATGATCTATTACCCCATATCTGTGCTGATGCTGGCCGGTATCAGAGATATTCTAATCATCACCACGCCGGAAGACAGCGCAAGTTTTCAGCGATTGCTTGGGGATGGAAGCGACTGGGGAATTTCTCTGAGCTATGCCGTGCAGCCGAGTCCTGACGGGCTTGCACAGGCATTTATTATTGGTGAAGAGTTTATTGGGGATGATAATGTTTGCCTTATTCTGGGGGATAATATTTTCTACGGACGCGGTTTCAGCGGGGTTTTGAGGGATTCTGTTTCGGGGTTAAACGGGGCTACTGTATTTGGGTACAGAGTGAGTGATCCCGAGCGATTTGGTGTGGCTGAAATTGATGAAAATAACCGGGCAGTGAGCATTGAAGAGAAACCTGCAAATCCAAAGAGCAATATCGCTGTTACGGGATTGTATATGTACGATAATCGCGTGGTTGATGTGGCCAAAACGATCAAACCTTCTGCACGGGGTGAGCTGGAAATCACCACGGTAAACCAAGCCTATCTTGGGTGGGGAGAGCTGAAAGTTGAAGTGCTTGGCCGCGGATTTGCGTGGCTCGACACCGGCACACACGATGCCATGCTGGAAGCCTCACAGTTTGTGGAAATTATTGAGCGTCGACAGGGATTGAAAATAGCCTGTCTCGAAGAGATCGCCTGGCGAAAAGGGTGGATCAGTGATGAGGATGTGTTAAAGATGGCAGATGCGCTGAAGAAAAATGGATATGGAGCCTATTTGAAAGGTCTTTTGGATTGAGGAAAGTCAAAAGTGAAAAGTGATTCGGAACGAAGTGGAGAACCGCGAAGCGAAACGGCAGACGTGAAACAGTTGACAGTTGACGAATACTGCATCCATATCCAGTCCCGGAGGGAAAATCACAAATCACAAAATCCAAATCTCAAAAAAACAGTTGACAGTTGGCAAAAATTACCTCCAAACCCAGCCCCAAAGTGGGCGAAACAACACAGCCGGGGGCAGAGTGAGTCGGGCGAACGCCGCCCCCGGGATTAGAAGGACATATTTTTTACCCCGAGGCGGGAAATGTTGAAAGGGCAGTGCGCAGATTCGAGGGGTTGTGGATAGAAATTTGTGTGGAAAAAGGAGATGTCTCGGCAGGCTCGACATGACAGGTACGGC
>JAFIES010000150.1 GCA_020832415.1 Balneolaceae bacterium
ACCATTGAAAATGCTGAGAATATAAATCTGAGTCCAAGCACTCTGATTAGAAGAGTTAATTCAGCTTCTCTGTAGAAAGCCGCAATCAGAGGAGCAATAAAGTAAATGATCACATATATGATAACACTTACGGTCAGATTCAGATAAAAAACAGAAGAGTAGTCTAATTCATCAGCATCTTTCTTTTGAATTAATGCCTGCCCAAAACCACTGTCAGAAATATTCTGGCTTACAACAATAAATACGGCAAGCATCCCCATCAACCCGAATGCATCAGGCGAAAGTAGACGCGCCAATATGATAAATATTAGTACCTGAAGTATTTGTGTACCAATTCTCTCCATAAAAGCCCAAAAAAAACCGCCGATGGTTTTCTTGGTTAGAGACATTCAATCAACATTTTGGTAGAATTTCTAAAATTCTCATTGAAAAGTTTCATTCAAATTCAGTTAAACAATGGATTTTTATCGGGCAAATATTCTGGAAATAAATCGAAAAGAAACCACTCTCTCTTTACTATTTCATCTACTGCTTTGTCAGTTAAATAGGATTTGAATGAGTCATTTGTGCTCACATTCTTCTTGTTTGCATCAAAGATAAATTTTGTTTCTTTGGGTGTGAAACCATGTTTAATTAAAAAATCTGCCAAGTCATGGTTGAGATTTTCATTTTTTAAGAATGTTATTTCCGGAAAATGATCCATTATATTGTCATGCTCTCTGAAGTCTTTATCAATATTTGCAATCAGTTCTCGATGATTCCTTGTGAACATTTGAAGAAATTGCAGTGTAAGTACACCAACCTCAACATAATCCTTTAGCTTAATGCCCTGCAGTCTGTTGGATTGATTTAGGCCAGAACTACTTACATACTCCTCGAAAGTAATATCGGGGTAGTGGGCATAGATTTTTTTTGCGAGTTTTCTCTGCATTTTACTGGAATGTTTTTTCCAGGAACCATAATTATATCTTGAAACATACGCTGTGAATGGATCTCTGATAATGCTTACAATTTCACGATCTGAGTTTCTATACTTCTCAGGAATCTGATCATAAACACCATGCTGATCAGTATTATTGCGGTGTTTTACTTTAATATTCTTGAATAGTAACTCTAAAACGTCAGGATCTTTTTTATTGAACTTAATGCGTAATTGATCTATCAATCCGGGTTGTTCCCAACCATATATTCTTTTGATCACATCCCTGGCAAATGTGCTGCCTGTTTTTGGCAGATGAAGCATAATGAAGGATTTTGTAATGAGCATCTAAAAAAAATTTTCTAAGTAAACTGCTTTAGTTTCTTCTTGAACAATAATTTGAACGTTTTTTTACTGGAAAACTCTTGCCTTTATTATCTCCCAGAATTGCTTTGCAAAGAGCAAAATTACACCGACAATACCTCCCAAAATAGTATAGATAATCATCAGTTGGGCACGTTTGGGTTCGCTGCGCCTGTCCGGTACAATAGCCGGTTCCAGAATATTAACAACCGGAGTCTCCTCTTGTAGTTTTATCCTGGCATCTTCGAGCCGTTCGGCAAGTGTGTTGTAGAGATTGAATGTGAGATTGAAATTGTTTTGCAGTAACTGCTCCTCCGTTCGTGCCATTGCAGATAACTGCCCTCTGTTTGCATCGTTAAACCGCGCAAGCTCCTGCTGTGCCTCTTCAAACCGGATTCGTGCTTCTTCATACCTCTCCTCGATAAATTGCACATCTCTCCTGAACTTTTCCGTACGGTATTCAGTGATGTATTCAGATAATAGCTCAACGAGTTGATCGGCAATTTGTGCAGCGGCAAGGGGGTCCTGCATTTTAACGGTTACCGAAACCACACCGACCTCACGCAATGCATCAGCAGATATACGTTCACGCAGATTGCGTATTATTTCCCACTCTTCTCGCTCCATCTGTATGAGTTGTCGCCCAGTAAGATGGCCCTGCAAGGTATTTGGTATTACAGTTACGTCTTCATCATCTCTGTTTGAAAGCCAGTTTCGAAGTGTAAAAGGGAGACGTATGGTATATCTATGAACAGCTGATGCAGGTGCTTGCTTCTGGTGAGCGAGCATATATTCCCTTACTGTCAGAGGGGCTTCTTGCCCCTCAAGAAATATTTCATAATCAAGCAGCCTGTAGAGAAGTATAGTACTTCTTGTTATATCCGGATAGAGCGCCGCAGGTATCCCATCGTCCGCTCGCTGTGCTCCTGCTGAGATTCCAAACTGGCTGGCTAAACCACCCAAAGCACCCAAGCCTCTGCTTTGCTGGGCTTCAGGCAGAACCCGCACCTGGGATGTAAACTCTTCAACCGATGTAAGTGCCACAAATAGGACAATTATAATAAATACAATTACCGTTTTAATCACCAGCCAGCGCCCTTGCCAAACCGTTTTAATCAGTTCAAAAAGGTCGATTTTATCTCCTTCATCATGTGCACTCTGCAGATATTCTATGGGCACATAGATAGTTTCACTTTTTTTATTTTTATCCGAATGATCCGGTGTGGTATCATTTTCGCTTTTTGAGCTCATTTACAGCTTTTAGAAGGTTCAGTTTTTGTTGGTGGTAAAATCCTGAATTAATTTGAGATTATCATCATTTAATCGGAACTCATTCTAAACTTCCTGGTAAGCTCTTATAACATGAAATAAAAAATAGTGTTGATTTTTTCGAAAATTAAAGAACTCTTAAGAAACAATTGTACAGTGTTATATTTAGAATGTAAATTTAAACTGTTGTTTTTTATCTGATAACAAAAAAGGTAATTGCTTTTCATGCTATACATTACCATATTTGATCAGTCTACAGAAAATCTTATTATTAGTGCATTCTAATATAACCTTGTTTTCCCACGCAAGCTAAACAGAAATGTCCACTCTGAAAAAAACTTCAGATAGTACCCTTCCCGGTATATCCATCTCTCCGTTTACTACTGTATTCCCGGAATCATATCTTCAGAATTTTGTTCACAATACTATTGGTGACGATCTTAAGCATGTATTGTGGTTTCATGCGGATTCAAGCAGTGGTGTACCCCCACTTCACAACCAATTTACCAGCCTGGGTAATTTACAGCCAATTAATGATGTGCTGCATCTAAACAAATTGCTGAAAAAAGCAAACCTAATGCTGGATAGGGACGGCTATTATATCCTTTTGATGGAGACCAAAAAAAGCCGCAAATCAAGAATATATGGAAACCGGTCAAAAGTAAAACGGAGGCCCATATATCTCTTCGATTTCCTGTGGAAACGAGTTTTGCCCAAGACGTTTCTAAATAGTATCTATTTTAAAATTACTAAAGGTAAGAATCAGGTAATTTCACTTTCAGAAGCGTTGGCAAGACTTATTTTTTGTGGGTTTGAAATTATTAATCACGAGCAGACCGGCAGATATACAGCTATTATTGTTCGGAAAAACCGGCAGCCTGAAAATAAAGCAGAGCCTACTACCGGCATGTTTATTTCTCTTCCACGAATTGGTTTTAATGGTGAAGTAATACGTGTATATAAATTCAGAACTATGCATCCCTATTCTGAGTTTTTACAGGAATATCTCTATGAAAATCACGGTACGAATGATGGTGATAAAATAAAAAACGATTTTAGGGTTACACGTTGGGGAAGACTATTCAGAAAATACTGGATAGATGAAATCCCAATGCTCATAAATTATTTTAAAGGGCAACTGAAACTTGTAGGCCCCCGTCCACTGAGTGAACATAAGTTTCTTACCTATCCTGAATCCCTCCAAAAAGCACGAATTCGCGTAAAACCGGGTTTAATACCACCTTATTATGCCGATATGCCTGAAACACCCGAAGAGTTTTTTGAGTCGGAGCAAGCTTACCTGGAAGCGTATCATAAAAACCGCTGGAAAACAGATTTCAGATATTTAGGAAAATCTGTTTACAATATTCTGTTCAGGGGTGCACGAAGTAAGTAACGTGAGTTCGAGATAAAGCTGAAATCAATAATTGTTCATTCCGGATTTTCCCGCTTATCAACCGAAATGTCACGTTAAACTAAGTTTGTTAAACATTATAAAAGCCAAGATTACCAAACTCTTCGGGTTTCATATACTCCCTGCCATGCAATTCTATGAGTGTATGGATTCGCTGGATTAGATTGATGTTTGTCGCCTGAACGGTTTTTTCGCTGTCCATCCAGATTGAATCTTCAAGCCCTGTTCGTACACCGTAACCGTGTGCAATTGCAGTGGCATTTACGGTTAACTGGTGTGAACCGAGGCCGCCGAAAGCAATGTGATGATCGTTAGGAATTTGAGAAACAGCTGCCGCCATTGTTGAAAAATCGGGTTGCATACCGGCAATATTACCAAAGAGAAGATTCCAGTAACAAGGCTCCTTAATTACACCTTTGTTTATCAGATAAAGGCCATAATTAATCATTCCGAGATCAAAGCACTCGAGTTCAGGTTTTACACCATAATGGCTCATTTTTTCCGCAAGTTTTCTGATAACGGATGGCTGATTCATCGACGCGTGCTGCATAAAATTAAGTGATGAGAGGGTCAGTGAGCACATATCCGGTTTCAGTTCAATCACTTCAGAGCGTTTTTCAAACTCCTGGAATAACCGTCCCGATGTACTGCCACAAATTACAAGGCCCGGACAGTGTTTACGGATTCCATCAAATATTTTCGCATATGCAGTTGCTTTATAGTCGGGCACACCGTCATTTTCTCTTGCATGAAGATGAGCAATCGTTATGCCTTGTTCAAATGCTTCATGAGTCTGTTCAATAATCTCTTGTGGTGTTATGGGTACGTGGGGTGTCATCCCTTTCGTTGGAACCATTCCCGTAGGGCAAAAATTGATGATTATTTTTTTCTTCATTGAATAAATGTTATTGAGTGCTGTGTATTCTTTTGCTTTTGATACTTTATCCCGGCAATTACCTCTTCATACAGGCCCGGGATTATCTCATCGGCCTGGTTCATATTTTCGAATTGTAAAATAAGTACCCCAATCAGTGATCCCGGTTCGGAGTACGGTTTAAGTATATCTCCTGGTTCTACAAAAATATGTTGCTCAAGCAACCACTTCTTTACACGTTCAGAGAAATCAATCCTTTCAAAGATTCCCCACTCGTTAATGTGCAGTGCGAAGCAGATTGCGGGCCTGTTGACGGTACGTTTTTGTGCTACCGAACCATTTTCAAAAACATCGAATACTGCTTTTAGCATGTTAAAGCCTGTTGCTGCAGCAATGGTTTGAGGTGTGTGTGTTCCCCCGGCCCTTGGCCCGATTTCCATGATATAGACATTTCCTTTTGAATCTACTCTGGCTTCGATGTTTATTCCGCCAAATGTAAATCCGGTTTTCTTTAGTATCTCAGCCACTTCTACTTCAACTCTGCCAATTAATTCTTTTGGCGCCCTGCTGGGATAGAGTTCTGTACTTGGTTTTAACGGTGCCGATTCGGAACTGAATATTCTATCACCCAACATGCAAAATATCATCTCTCCATTTACCACAAAAGCATCTCCATGAAGATTTGCGCCCTCTGCATCAACATACTCCTCAACAATTACCTGGCCACATTTTGAAAATCGGAGTGCTTTTTGCACGGCATTCGACAGCTCGTTTTCATTGTTAATATCCGTTACGCCTTTTGTATCAGAAGAGTCTACAGGTTTTACGACCCAAGGTTTTTTGAGTTCTGCAAGGTCGACGGGCGAAGCAAAATCTCCGGTTATAACAAAATTCGGTGAATGAAAGCCATTGTTTTTAAGGAAAGTACGAAATGTTTTCTTGTTAGACAGAAGAGATACACTATGATAAGAACTGCCAATAAGCCTCAGTTTCTCCGCAGTAAATGCAGCTGCCGGTGCTGCCGGATCACTGGCGTACGCGAGAATATAATCTGCTCCGGTTTTTTCGGCACATTCGGCTATAGCTTCTATATCGGTTGAACTGATACAATGATACTCATCTACAAGTAAACGTCCGGGATTATCGGGAAGATAGTCGCACAAAATAGTATAAAGTCCACGCTTTTTAGCCTCAATAATTGCCGGTATCTGCCCGTAAGAGCCGCCAAGAAGTACTATTTTTTTCTTACTTTCCGGCCTCATCAGCTATACGTACTTTTTCCCATCGGTCGTAGTTCCTCACAACTTTGCATGGATTTCCGTAGGCTACCACACCATCGGGTATATCACGCGTTACCACACTTCCTGCACCTATCAAACTATGCTTTCCAATAGTAATATTGTGAATGATTGTTGTACCGGAACCAATTGTAGTTCCCTCACCAAGGGTTACATTTCCTGATAATATGGCCCCGGGGTTAATCGTTACGAAATCTCCCAAAGTGACATGATGCCCAACAGAGCTACTCCGTTTTATGGTTACTCCAAATCCGATTTTCGACTCAGACGAAACAACTGCCATAGGTTCAATTAATAGACCTGTTTCATAGTTTACACTTCTTGTGAGGTGCGATTTAGGATGTATAATGCTCGTGTACATCTCTTTATGAATTCCAAAGTTTTGGCGGAAATAGTGAAATACAGCATTTTTTAAATGTGCATCAAGAACACCGAAATGAATGTTTGAAATGCGTTCATATGAATACCGATCTGCATGACTGACGTTCAATTCTGTTCCGAACCGTTCTGCCAGGTTTTTCGGTATATCAATATTTACATTCTTTACGATATCAAATCCGGAAATTTGCAGCGACTCACACGCTGTTTCTACAACAATCGGTGTGTTACCTGCACAGTAGCCGAATAGAGTCATCTTTATACTGTGATTTATATCCACATTCATATACTTTCGGTTGAATTGTACACTTTCAGTGATCTGTATGCAGGGAAAAAACTGTTGTTTACATTACACGATTTTCCCTCATGATTACACAATTTATCGTAAATATCGTGCCTGTAAATCTGTTTTACACATTTTACAGGAAAGGTCTTTGCTCCAAAGTACTCTTTAAATTTTGCAATACCATCGCTCCCGCCACCCAAATTAAGTGCCGGAATACCCAGAGATTTCAGTGTTTTTACACCATACCATACCAGATGTGCCGAGTAGTGTTCTGCGCCCGGCAGCGATGCATGATAAAGAGCAGTAGCCATATCTTTTGAAAATCCAAACAGTGTTGCTGCCATACATTTACCACCTTCAAATACCCCTACAGCGCATACATTTTCAAGTGTAAATAAATAAGAAATCGTTTCTGGTGAGAAAAAGTAGAAACTTTTCGCACCTCTTTTTTTTAGAAACCCATTATAATTTTCAAGAAAAAAAACCTTTAAAAGATCTCTATTCTCTGAAAAAAGCAATGATATTTCATCAAACTTTTTTAACTGTTTTCTCCTTCCGCTGCTCATTGATTTCATGATTTCATCAAGAGTAGGCTCCAGATCAATTACATAAACCGTGTTATATTGATGAACTTCTGCATCATCAAATAGTTTATCAATCCCAAATAATGGGTGTAAGCCCAGATAACCTGAAACAAAATTATTATCAGAGACAAATTTTTCCCATGCTGATGAAAATTCAGGATGGTACTCAGTGGCAGCAAAACCCGTAAAACCAAACGGTTTTGATAAATCTTTGTAACCGAAAATTTCTCTTTCGATAAATGGGTTCACAATTCGAACACCATCTTTTTCAAAACAAAACAAGAATGTTTGATATCCTGTAGTAAGAAACATCGAATAACAATGCTCCCATGTATGGCAAAAAGAGTGCTTTGTACCAGCAAGTGCATCATTCCATTCATCTTTGTTTTCTATGGGTATAATTGTATAGCTCATAAAGGAAACCAACTGACCACCTTGGCCAATTTTGAATAATTATATTTTACCGGTTAACTCTTTTGCCTTAACCCATCTCTCATTGGTGCGAATTACCTTACAGGGATTTCCATAAGCTACCACACCATCTGGGATATCACGTGTCACCACGCTTCCGGCACCAATGAGACAATGTTTCCCAATGCTTACATTATTCACCACACTTGATCCGGTTCCAATTTCCGTGCCTTCTCCAACTGTCACATTACCTGACACATCTACTCCGGGATTCAGGTTTACAAAATCACCCAGAACAGAATGGTGCCCCAATGAGCACTTCCTCTTGATGGTAACCCCAAAACCAAGTTTACTGAATGGCGAAAGAGTGCTGAGGGGTTCAATAAGGCAACCTGTTGAGAGATGAACTCCTTGTGCCACAACTGAACTGCTGTCAATCAAATTGATATAGCTCTTCTTTTCAACTCTATATTTTTTCAAAAAATAATGGAAAAGAACAAACTTAATGTGTGAATTATGGACAGCAAAATGAACAGGGTATATTGTGTAATTTTCATGGCTATATTCATTATCTAAAAAAAGATGAACAGTATGACCCGGCAGAGTGAAAGGTCTGATATTCTCTATGATCTCAATATTTCTAACAACGTCGAATTCTTTAATACCAAGTTCCTTATCTGAAATATCCGTTATCACCGGGATAGATCCAGCACAAAACCCGAGAAGTATCAGTTTCTGATTTAGAGTCAAAATAAATTCTCCAGACTATAAAGTCTTATTACTTATGGTAGGTGTAAATGTACAACATATTCGATACACAGAGTAACAGAACCATAGGTTTAAGTCACTATAATTTTATCAGATTGATATCTGATTATCCATACAAATCATCGCCATCTTTATACTTCACTCATTGTATCTTCAGGTCATTTACAATAATTGATGATTAAACAGCTCATTGAAGAAATTATTTATAAAATTATTTCGGACTACCGGACGCCTTGTGGAGCGATTTAAAATATATCTGAGGGACATAAAAAATGTACTCCGATATGGATTGGATGCGCCAAAATACATGGAAAGAATCTGGGTTGATCCAAGGGAAATCACCCATATGATTAGTCGTGAAGAGGTATACCGACTTACCGGTATTCACCGAAACAGAGCAAGTGGAGTTGTGATAAATTGGAATGATGTTGCTGAAATAACTCCAATTACAGAGGATTTTCGAATCGAATATTGTTTCAAGCACTGGCAGGAAGGTAAATCATGGGAGGAGATCGGTGTATTTGATTTTATGTCGAACACGAAGGCCTACGGGAACTGGCCGGAAGAAAAAATTAAAGCACGATTTTCAATGTTAGATAAAGCGTTTGAAGAGACGAAAAATAGCCGCAGATTAAAGACAAGATCGGAGATGAACCCATCAAATTTTCGTGAGCAAGATGGAATACTCGTTCACATCGCAAAAAATGGGAAACCTGTTTTTGGCGGGAATGGATTCCACAGGCTTGCAATTGCAAAAGTACTGAAACTTGAGAAAATACCTGCCTGCATTGGACTTGTTGACAAAGATTCGATCAGTTATCTCAAGCAGTACAGAAATCCGGAATAATTCCTGTTAGTGAACCAGGACCATCTTACCGGTTTTGAGTTCCCCGTCCGCAATCATCCTGTAGAAGTAGACACCGGCAGCGAGGCCGCGTCCATCAAATGGCACTTCATAATATCCGGTTTCAACCGATTCATCAAGAATTGTCTGTACAGGCACTCCCAGCGAGTTATAAACTTCTATCCTAACATCCATTCTGCGGGGAATTGTTATCGGTATTAATGTTCTGTTTAAAAACGGATTTGGAAAATTATTTCCCAATACCAGCACACCATCATCCTGAATAAACTCAACAGACAATTCACCCACGTAAAAACCCTCTGCAGTAACTTCAAATGTAACTTCACCTGAATCATTACTTGTGACACCAAACTGTGCTTTTCCATCCTCATTGGTTACAGACTCGGTTGGCTGTATATCAACATTGCCATTTTGAGGAGTGAGCTGTACCCGAAGCCCCTCAAGGGGCTCTCCTTCCTCACTTTTTACTATTATTTCAATTTGGTTTGATTGATTTCCATTGGCAAGTACCCGAAGCTGCGAGGATGCAATCACGGATTGCTCAGGACTGATAGTTAGTGTTGAAGTTTGAATTGTGTTAGAATTGGGGCTAATTCGCGGCCCTGCCTCCGAGCGTACTCTGTAGTAATAACTCTGGCCCGGAGTCAAACCCGAAACTTCAGAAGATGTACTGTTTCCAACATTCACATCTCTGTATCCATCCACGTAGTTCTCAAAGTTTGGATCACGTGCCACATCCAGCCTGTAATTTCCGGCACCTTCAGCCTCACTCCAGTTTGCTCTGAAAACAAGTGCATTCCGGTTATTGGCAGCAGTTGCCTGTGGAGTGTCCGGAAAGGTAAACAGTTGTGAAGGCTCAGAGTTTGCACCTATCAGATCAGAAATGGTTGCACGTACTCTGTAGAGGTAGCGTTTACCGGGCTCTATTCCATTCTCAATTGTCAATGAAGTAACATTCCCCGCATCAAATGAATCATAAACAGAAACAAGGTTCGAAAATGAACTGTCCGTGGCAACATCAATCAGATACCTGTCTGCGCCGGGAACCAACTCCCAGTTCGCCTGAAATCTTCGGGTTTCAACCTGGTTTGCCGATAATACCACAGGAGCAACAGGTACAAAACCAACGGCGACTCTGTCGGGAAGTTCAATGCCTTCCGCAATGATGCGGTATTCAATAATTTCAGGAATGGAGTTGGTCACCCTGAATTCAGCTTCACCGTCCTGATTGGATAGCTGCTCGGGATTATTAATTTCAGAACTGCCGGATACAGCCTGCAGCCGTATCTCAGCTCCTTCAAGAAAATCTCCATCTTCGTCACGAACAAGTACCGTAATCCGGCTCTCTTCAGATCCGTTAGCCTGTACATTCTCCGGATTCACATCCGCTGATGAGAGTTGCGGATCTACCGTTACAAAAAGAATTGTACGAGTCTGAGAAATAGTTTGCCCCATACTGGTGGCAGTAAACCGTACCTGCTCTGCAGTACTGTTCCTGACTTCAAAAACAGCTTCACCGTTACTATCGGTATCCCTGTTGATATTAATTATTTCTACATTGTTGCTGTTCGCACTTAGTGAAATTCGAACCCCTTCAAGAAGATCACCATCTTCGTCACGGGCAATTACAAATACCCTGCCGGCTGCAGAACCATTGGCAAGAACTTTTTGCCTGTTCACAAGCATGTTTGATTCGTCCGGATCCACACCAACAAATCGCACAGTACTTGTTTGATTGATCGTAGTTCCTAGTCCGCTTGCTGTAAAACGAACCGGTTCAATAACAGAACTGCTTACCTCGAACAGAGCTTCTCCATTTGAATCAGTATCTCTTCGAATATTCCGGATTTGGGCATTACTGCTGTTTGCGCTTAAATTGATTCGGACACCTTCGAGATTGTCACCATCTGCATCTCTAACAGTAACCGTAATACGGCTTACAGCCGTACCATTGGCAATTACTTTTTCACGGTTGGATGAAACGATTGAAGCACTTGCACTTATCGTTACAAAATTTACTGTAGCAGTTTGTGTTATTACATTATTAGTTGCGCTTGCGGTAAATGTTACACTCTCAGCTGCAGAGTTGCTTACATCAAAAGTAGCTTCACCATTTGAATTTGTTCTCCTGTTCACTGCATTGATTACTGCTGAAGAGCTGTTGGATGATAAATTCGTCCGAATATTTGAAAGCCGAACGCCATTACTATCACGTAATACTACTGTAATTCTGCTTGTTTGAGAACCATTTGCAATAACTTTTGAGTTACCTGCAGAGATTGTTGATAAATTTGAATCTGCATATCTCACTCGAAATTGATATACCTTGTCTTGTGAAGCATCAGTCACGTAAAAACCGTCAAATTCAGTATTAAATGTAATCCCTCTTGGATCGGATGATTGAGATTGAGTACTTACATTATAAGCACCCACAAAAGAAGCTGTGTTTATATTGTATGGAGTTGAAATATTATACTCTAACACTTCCTGCCGGCCCGTATCCATTAAGAACAATTTTGTTCCATCCGAATTAAGCTGGATACCTCTAACCTCTTGTTGCTGATTTTGAATATTTAAATCAGAAGTAAGTGTTGCTGTACTTACATCCCAGGGTGTTGATAAATTGTATTGAAATACGGCTCCATGCAATCTGTCATCAATATATAAAGTTTTGCCATTTGGTCTGAAATCAATATCATGTCCTCTCACTATATCATCACTAAAGCTTCGGTATCCAGTATTAGTCGCCGTTGTTATATCCCAGGGAGTTGATAATGAATATTCCCAAATTTCAGTCCTGTTAAATACCCACATCTTATTTCCATCAGATTTACGAATAAAAACGGCATGAGCTACAGATCCTTCCTGTGCTCCTGTTCCCAATTCAGATGAGATATCAAGTTCTCTGGCATAACTCGCACCACTTATATCCCACGGCGTTTGCAAGTGGTACTCAATAATATTTTCGGATGATCGCCCTAAAATATACATCCTTCGGCCGTCCGGCCTGAAATCTGTTGCCCTTGACCCGCTTGTTGCAACACCTCTGCTTTTATTATCATATACTGAATTTACAATTACTGCATCATTCAGAGTGGCTTCTGAAATTCCAGACTGCAGAATATCCGTCTGAAGAAAACCTCTTTCGATAAGACTTTGTCTTACCTCTTCAAGTTTTCGATACTCTTCTTCGGTAATATCCTGGCTGAAAAGAAGTGATGAAGCAAAAAACTGATATAATATCAGAATTAAGAGAACAGTTGAAAACCTAAACTTCATGTAATACCTTTATGTGCATAAAAAACTATTAATTAACAATCTAAGAGACATGATATCACTGTTTATTTAAAAAAAGAGTGGTAATTTAAGTGTTTTAATCGATTTTCAGCAAGAAAAGCTTAAGAAACAGATTATTAATTCTCTCAATGAATGGTGCAAATCTTTAAAAGTTCCTTATTCTGATTAATTATTGCTGATTCTCTTATGAAGTGAGAAATGACTCTATAGTTAATTCTATTCCCTTATCAGATGTAACAGGCAATTCTTTTCCGATCGCTTTTTTGATTTTCGTATTCGAAACAACAAAATCTTTAGTAAGCTTCTTCAACTTATGCTCATTGATGGGTAGTGGAATCACATTTCCAATTTTCGCTACAAAATTAAGCACCATTGGATTGATATTAATAATTTTAGCTTTTTTTCCACTCAGATCAGCCATCAATCTTATCAAAGCATGAGTGTCAGTTGGGTCATCATCCGCCACATGATATAGTCCTGATTTAACATCATTTCTTAGGATTTCATTAATCACAAAACATAAATTTTTAACTGATAAGAACGATCGTTTATTATTGATACTACCAACCGGATAAGGTATTCCCCGTTTAACGATTCCATACAATGAGTTAAGATTTCCCTTATTTCCTGGCCCGTGAATCATTGGGGGGCGTAAGATGTAATATTTTTTATGGTCAGGGCAATTTTCCATTATGTATTTTTCAGCCATAAACTTTGACTTGCCATATGGAGTAAAAGGTTTGGGCGCATAACTTTCATCTAATACCTCGCCCGGGTCGTCAGTCAATACGTGTATTGTACTAATAAAAATAAACTTCTCGGCTTTTTTATCTTCTATAAACCGGTCAAATATCAATTTTGTTTGCCTGAAATTAACTTCCAGATACTCCTCCTCAGAGCCTTTAATATCGGTTTCAATCACCTTCCCTGATAAATGTACGTATGAGTGGAAATTGTAACTGCCACTTATTATTTCATCGTATGAAGAAATTGAATGTATGTCGTTTTTCAGGTGGTCGATGTATTTCTTACTGCGAGAAGATCCAGTAATCAGAAATTCCTCCTTGTCAACAAGATATTCTTTTAAGTTGGTTCCTACGAACCCTCTAATTCCGGTAATTAGAACGTTTTGTTTCATAAAGTTATTCAGGCATCACACCTTAACGTTAGCAAGCATTATTCCACGGTGCAAAAACAACATCTTTAGAAATTAATATAAAGTAATTTAAGGTAGCAGATTGGTATTGATTACATACTTATGAGAAGTAAACTACACATTTTTTGACACCTTACTTTTACTCCTGAATTTATAGCTGATTATTTAACGAAGATCATTTTTTTTGTTTTTACCGTATCATCAGCAAACAATCTGTAAAAATAGACGCCAGAAGCCAACCCGCTTAAATCAGCTTCTATTTCGTAATATCCTGTTTCCAGTACATCACTAATAATTGTAAGCACATGCGAACCTAATGCATTCGCTATTTGAATTGTTATGTGCATTGATTCCGGCACATTTACGGGAATTGTTGTTTGCCCGTTAAATGGATTGGGATAATTATCCCCCAGGAAAAGCTCTCCGTCAACAGGTAAATATTCTATTGAAAAGGAACCAATCTCAAAGGTTTCAGCAATTGCTGCTGAATAATTCACTTTGCCGGTAACCTCACTTGTTAAGATGAATCTTACAAGCCCGTTTTCATCCGTTACAGATTGTATTGACTCAATTAATGAGTTATTCGGATCCTGTTTTAATTGAATTTCTTCTCCAATTACAGGTTTCCCATCAGTATCTCTTACAAAGACATCAACAAGAATTTCTTGATTACCATTGGCAATTGCTCTTATTTGTGAAGTACTGATTTGAGAATGTTCCGGGCTGATTTGTAAAGTTCTTATATTCATTGATTCTGAAAACGGGCTCTCACGGTTCATTGACTTTGCTTTAACCCGATAATAATAATCGCTTCCCGGATTTAATCCGGACACATCATAACTGAGATTGTTACCAACATTTAAGTTTTCATAGCCCGGTACCATTTGGCTGAAACTTTCATCACTTGCTACATCCAAAATATACTCTCTTGCACCCTGTGCAGAGCTCCATTGAGCTGTAAACCGGGTAACATTTATATTACCGGGAGTAATTACTACAGGAGTTTCCGGAAATGTTATCACTTCCACAGTTTCCGAATTTTTACTAATCAAACTATCAGTTGAGGCTCTTACTCTATAGTAATAAGCTTCACCCGGATCCAATCCGGTAACACCATAATTTGTAGTGAACCCAATATCTTCATCCTCAACAAGTAATCTGCTGAACTCATCATCTTCTGATACATCGATTATATAACTGGTAGCTCCGGTTACCAGTTCCCAATTAGCTACAAATGAATTTGTCTCAACTTCTGTAGGGTTAAGAGTTAAGGGTGCGAGAGGTAAAAATCGAATGGTTTCTATTTCGTTCAAGCTTATATTACCCGTAATTCTTTCTACAGCAGCAGTATATGTTACAGCTTTCGGTTGAGTATTTTTGACTCTGAAGATCGCCTCACCAGCGTTATTTGTTATTGATTGAACTGCTTCAATTTGGGAGTCTTGATCGCCCGTTACCTGCACTTTTAAACCCGGGTAAAGTACACCATCTTCACTTTGAACTTTTACTGTTAAAGTACTAAAACTATCATTATCAGCTTCAATAACGGATAAATCAGCCGTTATATCAGACAGATTCGGATCAACATCCGGCATTACGTATTGATAGACTCGATTTTCTATTGCTTCAGTTACATAAAACATGCTGAGATCAGGTGTAAATGTAAGCCCTCTTGGTTCAAATGCCTGATCACTCACGTCATAGGAACCGATAAAAGAAGCTGAGCGTAAGTTGTATGACTCACTTATGGTATATTCTAATATTTCTTGTCTGATTGTATCCATCAGGTACATTCTGCTACCTTCCATATTTAGCTGAATCCCCCTGACTTCTTCTTGTTGATCTGAAATGTCAAAAATATAGTCTAATGATAAGGTGGAAATATCCCATTCATCTGATAAATCAAATTGGAAAACTGCTTCAAAAAATCTGTCGTCAACATAAAGAACTCTTCCATCCGGTTTAAAATCAATATCATGTCCTCTTATCAGAAGGTTACTTAAATCTCTGTAGCCTGTTTGTGTTGCCGAAGATATATCCCAAGGAGTAGATAATGTATATTCCCAAATTTCAGTTCTGTTTATCACCCATAACATTAATCCATCACTCTTTCTGATGAACATTCCGTTTGGTACGGGGTCCTCTTGTACAGCAGTTCCCATCTCTCCGGATATATCCAGCTCTCTGACATAATTAGCAGTTGAAATGTCCCAAGGATCAGTTAATTCATACTCTGCTATGTTAAGAGAAAGCCGGCCAAGAACATAGAAACGGGTTCCATCCGGGCTAAAGTCAGACGCCCTTGAATTATCAGTCCTTACAGATCGTCTCTTAAATGAATATGATGATCCATCTATAATTGACCCTTCGTTATTATTCAGGGTTGCATGAGCTAATCTGTTATCTTGCAAAAACCCTTCTTGAATCAGGCTATCCCTGATTTGTACAAACCTTTCAAACTCTGTTGAGGTCAGTTCCTGCGCGTGATTACTCAACGGAAATACTAAAAGAAGGGATACCGCTAAATAAATAGAGCTTAGAAAAGGTTTCATTATTTTTTGCCAGTTCGTCTCTTTAGTACTTCGATATTTATGACTACTCATTTCAACTAACAAAAAATGTTACGTGGTTAAGACCAAATACAATCAAAAAAGAATCTTCTTTCAATGATGAATTTTTACGTCGGTATTTATTTTAGCCTGATAAAATAAATATTACGTGTTAGTTACTCAATAATTATACCCTGATTTTTTATAAAAGTTTGCCATTATATAGTTGCGTGATTACTAATTTATTACAACCCCGCTGGTGGTTTTCGGTACTGATCTAAATATTTGATTGAATCTTTATCTACTAAACCAATCCAGGCGGGTATTTTTTCGAATTCTAGAATTAACGCCATAGCTAATCGGTGGTTACCACACGATCCAAATACAGGCTCCCCGTTTTTACCTATATGAATTAGAATCCCATCTTTCTCTCTGTAATTTGATGGGGCTATCTCTTGCCGGGTTTTTAACCTTCCCTCATTTTTAACCTCTTCAAAAGCTTTATCGAGCATTTCAAATCTCTCAATCAGTTCATCAATATCTTTCTTCCGATGCTTTTTTGAGTTTTTTCTAAGGAAATTAATAACGTCTAAATCTTCCCAGGATTCGCCATCTTGCCAGTGTTTAATACAATATTGGATTTTATACTCATCAAACAGAGGCCGAACTTTTTCTACTTTATCCCAATCAATAATCAAGCCACTTGTATAATTTCTTGTTTTTCCAGTGATTCTTTTGACTTCACTTGGAACCAGTACGTGTTTTACATCTTTTGGGTTAATCCAAATTCGTTCGTGATTCAGAGGTGCAGATAATCCATATCTGATTTTGTTATAAAGATCTCTTTCTATTAACCCCGGGTATTTTCCTTTAAAATAGTTTACAGGCTTTTTAAAATAATTGTTAAGTACTTTTAACAGCGTTCTACTTTTAAAATGGTAAATAAGTTTATCAACAAAATTGTAGCTCATTTTGTTTTTGAATAACTATTTTTATTAATGTTCTCTTTTATAAGTCGCTCAACAATCCGTTCAGCTGCCCTCCCGTCCCACTTTTCAGGGATTCGTCCTTCTTTCCACTTTCCGCTAAAGAGTTTATCCATAGCCGGGCGAATTGCAGCCGGATCTGTTCCCAAAAGTTCATTGGTTCCTATTGCAACCGTTTCTGGGCGTTCAGTACTGTTTCGCAGAGTGATACATGGAATTCCCAGGACTGTGGTCTCTTCTGTAATTCCACCTGAGTCCGTAATTACAGCTTTCGATCTCTCTACCAGATAATTAAACTCAAGATAGCCCAACGGTTCAATCAAGTGCAGCCGTTCATGGTCTATACCCAGGTAGTTCAATATTTTTGCTGTTCTCGGATGCACCGGAAACACAATAGGCAAATCGCCGCTGTTTTTCATGATCTCACTTATTAACTCTTTCAGTGTTTCCTCCTCATCTACATTGGATGGGCGGTGCAGAGTCATTACAATGTATTGACCGATATCCAGTCCTAACCGATCCCAAACTTCATGTTTTCGAAAATGGGGTCTGTGCTTCAGCAGCGTATCAATCATCGTGTTGCCCACAAAAAAGATCCGCTCCTCTTCAACACCACTTTTGCGTAGGTTTTCATTGGCCGTTTCTGACGTGGTGAAAAACCAGTTTGTAACAGCATCCGTTGCAAGGCGATTGATTTCTTCGGGCATTTTCCAGTCACCCGATCGTATCCCGCCCTCTACATGTGCAACCGGTACATGCATCTTTTGGGCAGTTATAGCACATGCCATGGTTGAAGTTACATCCCCCACTACCAAGCAGAGATCCGGTGATTCCTTCAATAGAAGCTTTTCATAGCCGGTCATAATGGCTGCCGTTTGTTCGGCCTGTGTGCCTCCACCCGCACCAAGGTTCACATCGGGATCCGGGATACCAAGCTGTTTAAAAAAACTTCCACTCATATTCTTATCATAATGCTGACCGGTGTGAACAACTCTAAATGCGATGTCTGCGCCCTGCTTCTGTCTCTCTTTTATTGCATCAATTATCGGTGCAATTTTCATAAAATTTGGACGGGCACCGGCGATGAGGTCAATTTTCATAGGTAGATATTAATTTTTGGTTCGAATTCTACTTAGAATAGTCTACTATATTAATAGAGACCAAAAGGTATATTTTACTACTCAAATTATTGATTTGATAAAAATATTAAGTCCAATAACAAGTTATCCTAATGATTTATTTATTCGAAAGAATTATATCTATAATGAAATAATTTCTGACCTATTTTGATGAATGCTTTTCATCATCTAGCATTCAAGATTTCTTGATATAGTCTTTTCGTTTTATTGTACATAATGCCAAACGTAAATTCATTTTCATATTTAATTCGACCATTATTACCCATCTCTTTTCTCTTTTTTTTATCAAAAATCAGTTTCTGTAAAAGGTGCTGTAATGTTTTTACATCACCTTTGCTGACAATATAACCAGTCTTTCCCTCTTCAATAGCTTCCGAAGCTCCCCCGACATCAGATACAATAACTGGTAGTCCTGCTCTCATAGCTTCAAGTGTGGACCTTGGAAATCCTTCCCAATTTGAAATGAGTACAAAAATATCGGCTTTTGACAAGATATCATTAACACAATCTAATCTGCCCCAAAATGTGACCCTATCACTCATATGATATTGTTCTACTAAGACTCTCGTTTTTTCTATTAGTGGTCCATCACCAATTAAATTCAGATGAAAATTATTCAGATCCTTCAAGGCTTCAATGAGTTCAGAATGATCTTTTTGCTTATCAAAGCGAGCAATTTTTACAATTTCTACGATTGAACTTTCGCGATTATGAGTAGCAATTAATGATTTATCTACATCCTTCATACCATTATGAATAGTCAATACTTGTTCTTTTTTAACGGGCAAATATTTGTTTGCCAAATAGTTGTCAAAATTAGAAACTGTGATAATCTTAGTTGATAAAGGAGTTGCAAGTTTTTCTATAGATTTGTAGATAAACTTTTGAATCGGACTTTTACCTGTTGTAAAAGACCATCCATGAGCAGTAAAAATGACTGGAATAGAGCTTTTCTGAGCTGCATATCTACCTAAAATTCCAGCTTTTGATGAGTGAGTTGAAACTAAATCTGGATTTATTAATTTTATCTTCTTTTTAATTGCACTAAATGCTTTAATATCATTTAGAGGTGAAATATCTCTGCGAAGAGTAGGAATTACATAAACATTAATTCCATGACTTTTATAATGTTGAACTACAGGTCCTTCGCCACCAATTATCACATCAACTATGTGACCTTCATTTTGTAAGGCTATGGCCATATCCCTGACATGAATATGTGACCCTCCAATATTATCTGATCTGGTGACTATAAATAATACTTTCAATATCAAATTATCATTTTTTGATATTTTTCATTTGAATGAACATTCTTTATAAGTTCAAAATATCCTGCTAAATAACCTAAAATAACAAAAAAAGAAAAGGCTCGAGTGGGGCGACCACCACTTAGCATTGTGTATACTAGTACCATTATTAAAAGGACAACAATTGAAGATTCAGTAAATCGAGATTTGAAATCCTTTCTTCTACTTGAATACAATTTTAAATAATTAGCTGTTATTGCTAACAAAAGTGAAATAAAAATTATTAACACAAAAATACCATGATACCGTATCAAACTTAAAAATAAATTATGGGTATTTACCAGCCGCTCACCACTTTGCCCTGAGCTAAATATATATAAATCTGGCCTTCCTACGAGAAATTCCACCAAACTCAGATCTGTCACTGATCTTGCATAAAGATCAAGTCTGATATTTACCATTCGGATTATTTGTTCCATAGTATATCTTTCAAATAACCTTGTTAGATCAAAATTTATCGCTAAAATGGTAATTGAAGCAAAAACAAAAACACTAATAATTATTAGGTATTTTTTTACGTCTTGTCGTTTCATACCAAACAACATCAAAAACATTAAACCCAGCATAAATGCAATAACTGCAGATCGGGTTCCAGTAATAAGCATTGCTATAAATATGATCGTAAAACACAGAACAATCATTGCCCCAAATTTTCTATTTATTTTATTCTCTAAGGACTGTCTGTAATAAATCATTATCCAAATTACAGCACTCATAGCAAAAGTATTTCCGATATAATTAACACCTCCAATACTACTTACTCTTCTTATTGCAATTTCTCCAACTAGATTAACAATCGTCTGTAATCCAGCAACTACTCCGACAATAGCTAAAGCATATAAGAAATATTTAGGTGTAATAATCTCTGATCTAATCATGTTATAAACTGCCAGAAAAATAAAACCAACAACTGCTATTTCGAACATCAATCTAAGACTAACTCTTGGGTTCAAATCAAAAATAAAAGTAGAGATAATTGGTGTGACAGCTATAAATCCAAGAAGAAGAATGGTTAGTGCAACTAGTTGTGAAATAATAAACTGATTTCTAAAATATAGTGAGTAGATTATGCTAAATATGAATAAACTAAATGACATAAATGCTGCTGCCATACCACCTGAAAGTCCAAACAATCCCTGATCTCTACTAAACATAGCATAATAGAGAAATACCAGAAAAACCAACTTGACAGTCCATTTTAAAAGATCCTCAATATAAACAGTAAAGTTATTGATTGTTAATCGTATCTGTTTCAACGCTTTCTGTAGTGAGTTAAACTTTCGGGGTTTGCTATATTATCTATGATTTTTTCAAATTTTGAAATATAACCAAATGTTTTTGCAATATTTTTTCTGAATTGAAAGAATCAGAAATAACATTTCTTGCCCCTATTGAATGATTAACTAATTTCTGATTATCCCGATAATATTTCTCTAATGATGCAAAAATAGATTCTACATTTAGATCTATAAACTTCCCGTTTAACGATTCGTTTATCAAATCTAATGCTCCTGATATTTTGGTAACCAAACAAGGCAAACCACAGGCTTGTGCTTCTAGCATTGAATTAGATAATCCTTCCTGATTTGATGGTAATACAAAGATATCTGAAGCCTGATAATAATCTTCAATATTCATCACCATTCCAGTTAAATGAATATTATTAATCTTATGCTTCTGAATAAAAGATTCTATTGAATTTCTCTGTTTTCCACCATCTCTATCCGGGCCTGCTAGAATAAGCTGTGAATCATATTCTTGAGAAAAATCATAAAATGCACGAACAAGTAAATAAGGATTTTTTCTATTACAAAATGCTCCGGTAAAAATTACAGTGAATTTATCTTTAAGGTTCAACCTTTTTCTGATTTGTTTTTTGGTGGTTTCATCTGCCGGTTTAAATCTCTTTGTATCTACACCGTTGGGAATATCATGAATTTTATCCGGCATTATACCTGCTTCAAGTAATTTTTGCTTTATCTCACTGCTAATGGAAATATATCCTGTTATTGTATTTGAATGTTTTAGCCTAAAACGATTCAGACCAAGCAAAGACGACTGGAATGAACCTTTATCAAAACCGGTATATTTTGATTCAGATATTTTTATAATTGCCGGCACACCCATTTGTTCGCACCAATAAGCAAACATAAAAGAATGATGAAAGGCACTTAAACAATGTACAACATCAAATGTATTGGCATTATGCTTGATCCATTTTTTTGCAATTTTCAAAAATTTGAGGCCGGACACTACATTTTTATTTTTTATATCAGATATAAAATATTGATTTTCAAATAAATCAAGGTGCTTCTGATCTTTGTAGCCATGAGCCAAACTAACTGAAACCTCATCACTTTTTAAAGAATTATACAACCTGTAAGCACTCATTCCTGGTCCATAATAATGGTTGCCAGCGCCTTTTTGTGAAAACAAAAGAATTTTAAGCATTACTTATTCGATATATGATTAACACTTTTGCTGTCAAACCCCTCAAAAATACTTCTTTCCCACTCATGAATTACATTTTCAGGTGTATACATTCTTACTCTTTCTCGAGCAGCAAGGCCGATTTTAACTCTTAGTTTCGGATTATCAATTAAATGTTTTATTTTTTTTGCCAAATTGGAAGAATCTTCACTTTTAAAAACCAACCCTGTCACTCCATCTTCCACCAACTCTAATACTCCAGGCAAACAATCAGACACAACAGGAGGCAATCCATAACTCATGGCTTCAAGCAATGCATTTGGCGTACCTTCGTAAAGTGATGGTAGTACAAACAATGCGGAAGCTTGATAATTTTTCGAAGGATCATCTACAAAACCCGGTAAATCTAAACGATCAGTAATCTCAAGTTCTTTTCCCAATTTTATAAGATTTTCTTTTTCTTCGCCATCTCCCAGGATTTGCAGTTTCCAGGCTTCATCCAGATTGTTGATTTTACTGATAGCCTTCAGTATGAGCTTTTGGTTTTTATGTGATGCTAACCGAGCTACATTCAAAATAATTGTAGACTGGTCGGGAGTTGATAAATCGGAATTGAGAGGTATGTTGACAGGATTCGGAACAAATTTCAATTTGTTTTCCGGAACATAAGATTTCATACTCTGCACGGTAACATTCGAATTAGCAGTCACAACATTCGCATATTTATATAATCTGTATCTTAACCATGCCCAGGGCCATTCAAGGACCTGTTTGGTTGTGTCATTTCTTTCTGAAATAATCACATGTTTACGTAATCCAAAACACGCAAGAATTGTATAAATATTTGCTCGAGTAAGAAAAGAGATGATAATAGGCCTATCAACATTCTTAATCACTTTCCGAAGTTTGAGTGTATATAGAAAGTTTTTTATTAGGGCAATAAATTTATTTTTTGACGCACCTTCTCCACCTAATACTATTCGATGAACATTTTCCGGAACATGAAAAGCATCATAACTCTTTTCACGCATTGATATTAATGTCAAATAATAACCTTTATTCAGCCATGAATTCATCAAATGAACAGCTACTCTTTCTGCACCACCACCAGTTACACTACCCAAAACAAATGTTATCTTTTTGGATGATCTATTCATCTTGAAAAAAAATTATTAATCGTGCTCGAATTTTTAAATTTCATGTTCAATGATGTTCAAATAATTACTCATTATTTATAAATGTTTAAAGTTGTTTCGAAAAATTAATCCACTTATTTATCGCATTAGCCCAATTCAATTCCTCTACAGCTTTTTTTCGATTATGCTCAGAAAGCTTTTTAAGATCTGTATTATTTATAAAGGTAATGATCTCCTTTGCCGCTTTTTCAGTATTCATGAAATCAACAGAAAATCCTAAATTATGCTCATCAACTACACTTCCATATCCTGTCACGTCTTTTTGTGTTATAATTGGTTTGCCACAAGCAATGAAATCATATAATTTCGTAGGACTTCCCTGGCTGATCAATATCTTTGCAGTTGTAACCATACATATGTCAGCTGCATTTATAAAGAACCTTGCCTTATCAGTCGGTACGCGGTCAACTAGATGTAGATTCTTCATGCCTGAATAGGTTTCTTTTAATTTCAGGTTATAATCACTGTCGGTTAATCCTACAACGTAGAGGAAATAATTTGGGTGCTTTTTCCTAATCTTATCAAAAACATCAATCAGGTACTCTAAGCCGTGCCATTGTATAGCTGACCCAATAAATAGAAGAATGATATCGTTCTTTCCCTGAGGTAAGCCAAGTTTTTGCCGGGCCTCCATCCGATCTGCGGGATAAAATTCATCAGGATCACATGCATTGTATATGCTGATTGTTTTATCTCTGTCTAACCCGTAAGTATCAATAAAATAGTCTTCAAGATCGGGATTGTTAAAAATTACACCATCCGCTTTTTTCAGGCTCTTTATCTCAAAATAGTTTACAAGTATGCCGAGCTTTTTCTTTATGTAATTTTTTTTAAATATAATTTTTGTATCGTCCTTAAATTCAGTGTGTACTTCTCTTATAATTTTAATATTGTATAATTTGCCAATCCAGTTATAGAAAAATCCAAAAAATGTTCTCACAAAAATGATGTTGGGTTTATTATTTCGAAACATAATATTTATCGAATGAAACAGCTCCGTAAATACTGCTGTGAAATAAACACCAATAAATTTTGCAACTATTTTGTTAAGGCTAACAAAATGATAGTTATCGCTTAGCTTTTCTATTTGTTTTGATTTAGCAATAGTAGCCTTTCTTTTACCCCCTACTCCATCATCTAAATAAAAGCTAACGGAAAAGTCAATATTAACATCTTTTATCATAAATTATTACACCTTTTAAAAATCTGATAAGACAATTTCAATTAATTTTATTTTTATCATTGTATATTTAGAATTAAATGACATACTTCCGATAAATAATCATGTATTTAAATAATTATTATCGTTTTATAAAGCTCATACTTATCATGTTAAAAGTATCTTTTCTACAGCATTCAACTTTCCTTTAATTGATTAATATTTTATCTACCATTACTTTTACTTTATCATCCAACTGATTAAGTGCATTCATATAAACATCTAATGCATTTTTAGAAATTTTCTTTCTCTTTTCATCATTATTTAGGTATTCTTCTATTTTATCATTCAAATCTTCAGCATTCCATTGAAACGGCACATAAGTTTCATAAGGTAGATAAACATCTGGCCAAGTATTAACATGACTCATATTTGGCTTCATCAATAGTGACTTGTTCAAAATTGCTTCAAAATCTCTAAAACATACTTCACCCCAACCATAAGGACTTAACACGATCTTAGAATGTTTTATTTCTTCATTATACTGTTTGGGTGTAACTTTACCTGTTAAAACATTATCAAGCGAGCTGACTTTATCCAAAACAAGTTGCCGTTGATAAGCAATGGTTGGAATTGATTGAATGCTGAACCGGGCATGAACATCATACAATTCCTTATTTTCATGTGCTGTTATATTTAAAGGGTCATTATAAAATTTTGAAACAATCCGAGGTGACAAAATCTTAGCTGCAATTAATCCGGTTTTTCTTAACAAATTATTTCTAGGATAACAACCAGCTCCAATATTCCATGCAAGCTGCACTTTGGACAATAATGTATTATCAACAGTAATTGACATAAATTTTGATTTGTCCTTTATACCCAATTTTGAATAATAATCACTATATAACTGACCGCGCTTTAAGGGTTTTAAATAATTTTCAAAATCACTAAATATCTGGGAATGAAAATAAACATCAACAATGGGTAATGCTTGTGGAAAATCTATAGATGTTCTGTCACCGTCATCAAAAATTGCCAAGTTCTTATATTTATCTCTTAGCAACCCAAGAATTTTTGTAGTATCAATGTCATTAAATTTATAGTCATTAGTAACATACCTAACAATTAAAAGACTATCATTTTTGTCTTTTTTAAGACAAAAATTCAATGAGTTAGTAATGTTAAATTTTACAAAATCAAATTTTTTTCGAAGCAACGGAAACAACGAATAAAAATAATGGAGTCCTCCACCCCTCAGCTTATCGGGACATAGAATTGTTATACTTTTTTTCAAATTATTCAAAATATTATATCTAACTGTAACTAAGTTTTATCTTCTTTTATCTTTCTTCCTCTTTATTGAAGGTACTTACCAAAATAGTATGTCTGGTTGTCTTCTTGTGAGGTTAACAACTTAGAAATTTTTAGGAATTCTTCAATTGGAAAGAATTCCTAAAAAACGTTTCTCGTGGTTTAGTTCGGTTACTATTTTTATGGACTCGTTTATTTATAACCACATGCTCAAAAAGGTTGAGTATCGCATCTTAATTTGAATCAAATAACTACCTTTATGTACCCGCTTAAAATATTTAAAATGAATTTTATCGAAGTTTTCTACTTATCAGATAAAAAAGTTTACTAATAGATAATCGGGTGGTAGTAAATAAACCATGATATGTGAAAGCTCTTTTAACTTTTTTAAAAAAAGACGATAATGCCAATTCATAACCGTCTTTATCGGGAAAGTAAGAATGATAAATGTCCAAACAATTCCATTCAGTAATTATTTTTTCAATTTTAGCATCATCATAGCTATTTATATCCAATTCTGATTTTTCTTTGATTCCGGAATTATCAAACAACTCTGTATAGAGGGGCAACTCACTATTAATAAAAACATCACGATCATTTGTGAGGCTGTCAGCAAAACCTTTTAATGCAACACAGTAGTCATGATCTTGTTCAGCAAATTGTTTCCAGATAGTTATCAAAAGCTCTGCACGGGATAAATGCTTTTCAACCTGAACAAATGCTTTTCTGTAAATGTCAAAATAGTATTGCTCAAAGTCGTGAAGTCCCACTACATAAGGAACAACTCGACTAGGGTAGCCCTCATCTTCCATTAGCCTTAGGGTAAAACTCTCAGGGCGTATATCAGTACCTTCAACAGGTACTTTATCAATCACTTTATTGAGCAATGCTGTGCGGTAAAGATGCACCCCCCCTTTTCGAACACCGCCAAAAAACTTGTCTAACATATAACCTTGTACTTGGCATACATTTTGGCTTTGAGAGTTGGCATGGCGAATCATTTTATCTATTGAGTTCGGTCTTAAAAGTACATCAGCATCAACACAAAAAGTCCATTTTTTTCCAGATTCAATACCAATTTCAAAAGATTTTAAAAGAGATTGTGAAAATGGTATCTCATGAATTACAAATATTTCTGAATTATGAATACCCTGTTCTAATATTAGCTTTTTACAAAGATTTTCTGTCCTCTCATTTGACGACCTTATAATAATTATTGCATCTTGTAAAGTATAAGACATTACTTAAACTATTTATTGATAGAGTTAACTTAAAAATAAAATTCAACAAATCTTTTTTTATTACTTGAACTCAGATTATTTAACTTTACTCTGAAATACTTTCAAAATTTCTTTCAAATCTGGATGATCTAATAATTTTTTATCAGTAATTATATTTTCACTTTGGAGTGAATTAAATAATGTTTCTTTTTTTTCCTGCCATTGTTTATGCCTCATCCATACTCTTACAGGAATTTTTTTATACCCGAGTAAATGATAAATAAACAAGCGGTGGTTACCATCTGATGTAAATAATATTTCACCGTCTTTGTATATATGAATATATAAAGGATCTATACATTCACCATTTTCAAATTTAGTTCGCACCCCATATTTTTTTATATCTTGATAAAGTGTATCATAATAGCCTGTATATAATTCTAATAACGAATTTATATTAGACAAACCTCTAACTTTCAATCCTTTTTCTATTTTTGGTATGTATCTCTCTTGAAATAATTCCGTTTCGAGCCAGTCTTTTTTTTCATTATATCTTTGTAAGAGTCCCCTATATTTTAAACGATTTT
>JAFIES010000062.1 GCA_020832415.1 Balneolaceae bacterium
ATTTGAGCCGTGAGGCATGCATTGTTAAGGAAGGTCATGGATTGGGAGTGCAGATAGTGGATATCAATCAAAACGGGTATAAAGATATCTACGTAGCGAATGACTACATCTCGGAAGATCTCTTCTGGATTAATCAGGGTGATGGTACATTTATTGATATGGCGTCTGAACTGTTTAAGCATACAAGCTATTCGGCCATGGGAACAGACATTGCAGATCTCACAAACAATGGCCTTCCCGATATTTTCACGCTCGATATGCTGCCTGTAACCAACATCAGGCGCAAGATGATGGCGAACCCCAATAACTATCGTAATTATATTAATGATGCATTTGTGGGATTTCACCCTCAATACACCAGAAATACACTGCAGCTAAACAGGGGTAGCGCAGACGAAACCGGCTTACCAATATTCAGTGAGGTTGCACTGCTTGCAAATGTAGCTGCAACGGATTGGAGTTGGGCAGCACTGCTTGCCGATTTTGATAACGACGGCTTCCGCGATATCTATGTAACCAATGGAATACCGCGTGATGTAACCGATAAAGATTTTTGGGATGAGTATGGACGCGTACGGAATATCATGCCGATGCGAATTGCCCAGCCGAAAATTCCGGAGGTGAAAATTTCAAACTATCTGTTTAGAAACAGCGGAGAAATAGTTTTTGAAGATGTCACCCAAAAATGGGGATTAGACTTTCCAACTTACTCTACGGGCGCTGTTTATGTTGATCTGAACAACAATGGCGCATTGGATCTGATTGTAAACAACACCAACCATCCAGCCGAGATTTACAGAAATCATCTGATGGAAATTGGTGACCCTTCAGCGAATAATTGGCTGAAAGTGGACCTGCACGGATCGGATAAAAATAGAAATGCAATTGGTGCAATTATTGATCTCTACTTTGGCGGAGAGTACCATCAGCGACATGAAAACACACCTTATCGGGGATATTTATCATCGGTTGATCCAGTACTCCACTTCGGGCTTGGAAATCACACAGTTGTTGATTCATTAATCATAACATGGCCGGAATCAGGTGAAACTAAACAAACAGTTCTTGTTGATGTAGAATCAAATCAAACCTTAAATGTGTCTATTCAGGGTGCAATACCGGTTATTAATGATGAGAGCCGGGATCAAGCACCCATATTTCGGGATGTAACAAAAGAAATGGGAATAGCTTATCGTCATAAACCCGGTTACGTAAACGACTTTCACGAGCAGCCTACGTTACCTTATAAGCTTTCAGAAATCGGACCGGCTATAGCTGTGGGTGATCTTAGTAACAATGGTCTAGATGACATTTTGATTGGGGCTACATCTGTTCAGAACGCCGTAATTTTTTATCAACAAGAAGATGGTTCATTTATAAAGCAGGAATTTTCTCCATTGGGCGAACTTCCATTCACATTATACAATGCCACGGATTTACTCATCTTTGATGCAAATGGAAATGGCTTGAATGATATATACATCGTAACCGGCGGGGCGGAATTTTCTTCCGGTGATGAGCGGTATAAGGATCTGTTTTTCCAGAATGATGGTAAAGGGAAATTCACCTATATGCCGGATGCTGTTCCAGATTTCAGGCTGAGCGGATCGGTTGTAAGAAAGACAGACTTAACCGGAAATGGTTTACCGGATCTGTTTGTGGGCGGAAGGTTGAACCCGGGAAGGTATCCGGAGTCAGTTTCCAGTAAAATATTAATAAATGTATCCGATGAAAGTGGAATTAAGTTTGTTGATACCACTAAAGAAATTGCACCTGAGCTAACCAATATCGGAAATATTAATGATGCGCAATGGCATGATGTCACTGGGAATGGCCACGAGGATCTGATGCTGGCCGGTGACTGGATGCCAATAACCATCTTTGAAAATAATGGAAACAGTCTTCAGAATATTACTTCGGCTGCAGGAACAGAGAAATTTACCGGCTGGTGGAACAGAATTCTTGTTTCAGATATATCCGGGAATGGTTTGCCCGATATTTTAGCCGGGAACCTGGGATTGAATTCTCTTTACAAGGCTACACAAGATGAGCCGGTTAAAGTCTATTTTGGTGATTTGACAGACGATGGCTTTTTTGAAGCGATATTTTCTGTTTACAAATCTGATTTTGAAGGGAACAGCTTTGAATACCCTGCTCACAACAGAGAAGATTATGTACGAATGATGCCCGGAATCATGTCGGGTTTTCCCACACATGAGGAGTTTGGCAAAGCTACTACCCAAGATCTTCTCAATGCACTACCCGGCGAACCGCACACGAAGGAAGCCAGACATTTCTCAAGTAGTATTTTTTATAACAGGGGAGAAGGTAATTTTGAAATGGTTGAATTGCCGATTGAAGTACAGTTTTCAAAAGTGCTTGGTATTCACGCTGATGATTTTACCGGAAATGGATTTCAGGATCTTCTCATCTCTGGAAACAGATCAGGTGCCGATCTGAAAGTTGGAAGTTATAATGCATCAAATGGTTTGCTTTTGGAAGGAGGAGAAGATGGTCAGCTATCCGAGGTTCCTCACCAAGAATCCGGTTTTTACTTCCCAAATTTCCCGGTGAATCTTATTCCCATCAACACTGCAAATAACAGAACTTTTTACATAATTCCCCAACATAATGGAGAAGTAAGAATCATTGAATTAGATAAAAGCTCACACACCTGATTCTTTTTATTGCACATCTAGATGTAATAAGTTATTAATAGATTTTTTGCAGACAGCAATACTAAAGTGATCCTCAGTGATTTCTGTACTTTTTATAAAATCTGCCTTTCTGGCTTATATGCGTACTTTATAGGGCTAAAATTTTGATATTATTTACTCTTGTCAGTCATGAATTTAGTATAAGATCCTTTGGTCTGATTAAATAAAAATTTTTGATTTACTTTTTTTAAAATTGGAAGGGCTTTTTTATAATAGATGCAATCGGATGTATTAGAAATAAATAAACAATTATCGAATTGTTAATTATCTGTATTTGACCAGCTACTGAATTGACCCGCTCTCTTTGCTCTGTTTCGAATCTCAAGTTCAAATCAGTGTAACTGATCTCGTCTCTTTTTTAACTTCTCTTACAGTACATGTTTCTGCACATCCGAATCATCTACCTTAACCAAAATCATAACCACAGGGATTCAGTATGGAAAACAATAAGATACAGAAGGTGTATCTTTTTGCTACTCCATTCAGCTCGAAAGAGTTGTCTGGAAAGGTTGCAAAAATGAGCACCAAGCTATTCCGTATTTGTTTTTCGGCTTTTCTGTTTTTAGGGCTTACCATTGGCAGTGCATTTGCACAAAGCCACCAGGTAACCGGAACAGTAACCGATTCAAATACAGGTGAATCACTACCAGGTGTAAACATCATGGTAGTGGGATCAGACGCAGGTACAACAACAAACTTGGATGGGGAGTATACTCTCAACCTTCCAAGCCCCAACGAATCACTCCGATTCACTTACATCGGCTATCAGGCATTGGTAGTACCGGTTAACGGACGTGAAATTATCGACGTTCAACTCGAAGCATCCATTATTAGTGGTGAAGAACTGCTTGTAGTTGGTTACAGTGTTCAGCAGCGACGTGATATGACGGGATCAATCTCCGTAGTTGATATGGGAGATTTTGAACGACTATCCGTTTCAGGTGACATGGTATCCAAGCAGCTACAGGGTGTGGCCTCCGGGGTATCGGTAGTTTCTTCCGGCCAGCCGGGTGAAAGTCCGGATATCCGAATTCGTGGTATCAACACATTTGGTAATAACGCTCCGCTCGTTGTTATTGATGGTGTTCCCGGTAACATGAACAACCTCAATCCAAATGACATCGAAAACATCCAGGTGCTGAAAGATGCCTCGGCTGCTTCTATTTACGGTGCACGTGCATCAAATGGTGTTATTGTTATCACAACAAAGAAGGGTGGTGGCTCAGTAGAAGTTAACTACCGGGGTTCATATGGAGTAGACTGGCAGGGAAGAGATAATCCGTGGGATATTGCTTCTCCGCAAGATCATGCAAACCTTGTTTGGACTGCATTAGCAAACTCAGGTGCTCCTCAGCAGCATCCCCTTTATGGAAGGGGTGCAACTCCGCGATTGCCAGACTTTATTGCTCCTGCAGGTGCAATGGAAGGCGATGTGAACTTTGATGATTACTTCATTATACCTGAATACACAGATGCCGCTTTATTGGGTCAGTTTTTCAGAATTACACGAGCAAATCACGAAGGTACCGATTGGTTCAATGAAATTTTCAGAACAGCCAATACTGCACAACACGATATTTCTGTGAGTGGTGGTAGTGAAATCGGAAATTTCCTCTTCTCTGTGAACTACCTAAATCAGGAAGGAACACTAATGAGAACTTTCCGAGACAGAGTTACACTTCGTGCAAATTCATCGTTTAATCTTGGCGAGAATTTCAGAATAGGTGAAAACTTACAATATACTGTAAGTGAATCACCTCAGGTAGCATCACTTACTGAAGGAAGTGCAATTGGTATGTCTTTCCGTGCTCAGCCAATTGTTCCGGTCTACGATGTGATGGGTAACTTCGGCGGGCAATCAGGTGCAGGTTTAGGGAATGCGGCAAACCCTGTTGCTATTATGGAGCGTACCAGAAATAATGAATCACAGAACAGAAACCTCTTTGGTAACGTATTTGCTGAGTGGGACATTCTTGATAACATTCGTGCAAGAACAAGTTTTGGTGGAGAGCTCTGGAACTGGAGTTCACAATCATTCAGTTTCCCTACCTATGAAGAGCAGGAAAACAGCCCAAATAATCAGTTGTTTACAAGCCAGGGTAACGGTTATAACTGGACATGGACCAATACTGTACAATTCAGAGAAACATTCGACAGGCACAATGTTGAAGTTCTTGTAGGAACCGAGGCTTATCAGAATGCCGGTGAGCAAAGAAATGCAAACATTCAGGGTTTCTTTTCTTTTGATCCAAATTTCGTGAGTCTTAGCACAGGTTCAGGAACTCCTGTTGTTTCAAGCTGGAAGTGGGAAGATACACTCCTTTCATATTTTGGACGGTTGGATTATATCTTTGATGACCGATACATTCTTGGTGTTACACTTCGACGAGATGGCTCATCCCGATTCCTCAACAACCAGTGGGGATGGTTCCCTGCTGCCAGTGCAGGCTGGAGGATCAGCAATGAGAGCTTCATGAATGATGTAACATGGATTAGTGATCTCCGGATTATCGGTGGTTACGGGGTTATGGGTAATCAGATCAATGTTGATCCTGCAAACTCGTTTACTTTATTCACAGGTGACCCCAATAATTCCTTCTACTCAATCAATGGCAGCAACTCTGCAATTGCAGAAGGTTTCAGGCTCCAGAGAATTGGTAACCCAGATGCTCAGTGGGAGAAAAACGTAACGGCAAATATCGGTTTTGACGGTAGCTTTTTTGATGAGAAATTCCAGCTTTCAGTAGAATACTACTGGAAGGATGTTCAGGACCTTCTGTTTAATCCAACTCTGATTGGTGCATCCGGTGTGGCAACAGCTCCTTTTGTGAATGTAGCCAATATGAAGAACCGCGGACTGGATATGAGTCTTGCTCATTTTGGCCAGATTACAAACAACCTTCAGTACAACATGAATCTTACATTCACATCTTACACGAATGAGATCGTTAGTATTGCAGACGGTATAGATTTCTTTGCTCAGGAAGCGAGAAGATGGCCGGGTAACCAGTTTATCCGAAATCAGGTTGGAAGTCCTGTATCATCATTCTATGGATACCGTGTAGAAGGCTTTTGGAACAGTCAGGCCGAAATTGATGCAGCCAATGCAGGTGCACCAAGCGGAACCTACCAGACTGATGCCGGTGTTGGCCGATTTAAGTATGCTGATGTTACCGGTGACGGGCAAGTAACTCCTGATGACAGAACCATTCTCGGAGATCCTAATCCCGATTTCACTTACGGAATCAGCTTTGGCTTAAACTACAAGGCATTTGATTTCAGCATGTTCTGGTACGGATCGCAGGGTAACGATATCTGGAACCAGGTGAAATACTGGACCGATTTCTATCCGTCATTTATTGGTGCAAAAAGTAATACTGCTGTACATGATTCATGGAGACCCGATAACCAAAATGCAACAGCTCCTATTCAGGAGAACCAAAGTTCATTCAGTACAGATGGTGTGCCCAACTCCTACTATGTAGAGGATGGTTCATATCTGAGACTGAGAAACCTTCAGGTTGGCTACACATTACAGCCGGATGTATTACAGCGAATTGGTATTAGAAACCTGCGGCTGTATGTACAGGGTAATAACCTTGTAACATTTACAGGCTATAGTGGTCCTGATCCGGAAGTTGGATTCTTTACAGGAAGTGGCGCCGGTGGTGGTTCAACTAACTTTGGAATTGATGAAGGGCAGTATCCAACTCCAAAACAATTCATTTTTGGCATTAATCTTTCGATATGATAGATCTGAAAATGAATTTGCACCAAGAATGTTCAAAAAAAAATACAATATGAAATCAATAATTAATATCCGAAGCAGTTTAGGAGTTGTATTCGTGGCAGCAGCAATGCTGGTATTTTACGGATGCGACGGTTTCCTTGATGTTCCCGCAAAGGGATCATTAAGTGAAGATGTGTTAGCAAACGATCAGGGTGTTCAGACACTTTTGATTGGAGCTTATGCTGCTCTTGATGGAGCCGGTATTGCAGGTAATCCATGGGAAGCAGCCGGCCATAACTGGATCTATGGCAGTGTTGTGGGTGGAGACGCTCATAAAGGCACAGAGCCGGGTGATCAAAGTGCTATCAATGCGATGATGGCCGGCCTATTTCTTCCTACTGAGGGTTTTTTCAACTCTTTTTGGAGAGTAAAATATGAAGGCATATCCCGTGCAAATGCGGTAATCAGAGTAGCAGCTGATGCTACTGACATGACAGAGCAGCAAATTTCACGAGCAGTGGCAGAGGCCAGATTCTTACGTGGTCACTACTATTTCGAATTAACCAGAATGTTCGATCGAGTACCATATATTGATGAAACAATGCTCGACTTCGATCAGCCTAATGATCGGGTTCTATGGCCGGAAATCGAGGCAGACTTTCAGTTTGCTTACGATAATCTTCCTGATGTTCAGTCACAGCGTGCACGTGTAAATCGCTGGGCAGCTGCATCGTATCTTGCTAAGGTGTACATGTATCAGGATAAATTTGCAGAAGCAAAAGCACTTTACGATAACATTATTCCAAATGGTGTAACCTCTCAGGGAGTATCTTACGACCTGGCAGCAGGATACTGGGATAACTGGAATCCTGCACTCGAGGATGGACTTCCTGAAGCAGTTTTCTCCATTCAGCAGGTAGCTAATGATGGCTCTGGAACTATCAATAATGCCAATCAGGGAATGATGCTTAATTTCCCAAACTCAGCTGAACACAGATGCTGTGGTTTTTACCAGCCTACTCAGGATTTGGTAAACTCATATAGAACTGATGGCGGGTTGCCTATTATTGATGGATTCAATAATCAAATGGTAACAAGTGATCAGGGCGTAGCATCAAATGAACAGTTCCAAACATATGATGGTGAATTAGATCCGCGTTTAGACTGGACTGTTGGCCGACGAGGTGTAGCATATCATGATTGGGGACCGTTTCCAGGCCGAAGGTGGGTGCGTGACCAAAATTATGGTGGTGCTTACTACGCCAAGAAAAACGTGTACTGGAGATCTCAGGAACAGTTCGCTGATAACTCTTCATGGGCACCCGGAACAGCAATTAACATTCCGGTTATTCGGTTTGCCGATGTGCTGCTGATGGCTGCTGAAGCTGAGATTGAAGTTGGTTCTCTTGAGCAAGCCCGTACTTATGTAAATCGCGTAAGAGAAAGAGCAGCCCGTGAAGATACATGGGTAAGTAATGATCTGAATCGCGAATATGCAGCAGCTATTGTTAATAGTGAAGCAGAAATGCTCGCATTAAGTGTAACCACAAATCAGTGGGTAGTACGTAATGATAATGGTAAAACGTACACTTACTTAGGTGGTGGTGCAGATAACATCAATAATTGGAATGAGTATCCTGAGCCAAATTACAATATCTCAGAATATACAACTCCATGGGTTAACGCCAACGCTGCAAGAGATGCCGTACGTTTCGAGCGAAAAATTGAACTTGCAATGGAAGGCCATCGTTTTTACGATCTGGTTCGATGGGGAATTGCACAGGAAGAACTCACAAGGTTCTATAACTATGAAGGGAATCTGTTTCCTGGTAATGGTTTCTCAAATGCCCAGTTCAGAAGTGGTATCTTCCCGATTCCACAGGGACAAATTGACATTAGCCAGGGACAATTAACTCAAAATCCCGGTTTCTAAGTTAAACTTCAGATTGTTTTAAACTCCGTGTGAGTGCATAACAACCTATAGGGACACAGCTTCAAAGTTGTGTCCCTTTTTTTATATATGAATATCTCTATCGTGAAAAGTCATCGGATGAGTTTTAACGGGTGACCAGCCAGATTGAGTGGATGGATGTAGTTCAGTGAGGACTCATCCGATAACTTGACGGTCAAGAAGCTCTACTGCATTAAAAGCAGATTGAACTACCAATGGAATTCCGCCGCCGGGATGAGTACTACCGCCTACCAGGTACAGATTTTTAAATTTTCGCATCTTATTTCTTGGCCTGATAAATGCAGAAAATTTATTATTTGAAGAGGTGCCGTAAATACTTCCCTTGTTAGATCGATACTGAGCATAAAAATCCATGGGCGTAATCACTTTCTGAAAGTCTATAGAATCACTCAAGCCTTTTAAACCTCTCTTTTCAAGCTCATGAATTATAAAGTTTGAGTACGACGAAGAAATATTGTCCCAATCTTGGGTTTCAGAGAGGTAAGGGGCATTTATCAGGATAAATAGATTTGACGCATTATCAGGCGCGTGTTCGCTATCTGAGTAGGATGTATTGGCAACATAGATGGTGGGATCTTCCGGAAGTTTTTTGTTTTCAAAAATATCGGTGAACTCTTTTCTGTAGTTGGATGAGAAGTAAATGTTATGATGTTTTAAATCTGCCCATCTTTTTTTACATCCTAATATAAGTACAAAACCTGAGCAGGAGGGTTCAATGTTTTGCTGTCGGGATTTAGTTCGTTTGGATATAGACTGATCGGGTAAAAGTTTAACGATCGTCTCGGTTGCATCTGAGTTTGAAAACAGCAGATCGCATTTCAATGTGGTTCCATCATCCAGTTTTA
>JAFIES010000090.1 GCA_020832415.1 Balneolaceae bacterium
AACTGGTTTCGGTTAGCTCCTCTTCGTCAATCACCGGATTACTGAAGTCTGCATGTTCACTGAGCTGTAGTTCGTAGGTATCCGCTTCATCGGTCGGGTTCCAGGACAGCTCCGGGGTCAGTACTACATCTTTGGCCTCATCTGCGGGGGTGAGCAAAATCACTTTGGAAGCCTCGGGAATTCTGGTTTTAAAGTTAAAACTCATCTCTCCATTCGCTGCTCCGCCGGAGTTTTCCACCGTATGTTCCGGAATAGTAAGTCTGTAATCTGTGAATGATTCCAATCCTTCATGAGAAATATGCAGTTCATTGCCGTTTACTATTTCAGCAGAAGTAAAGTTTATGTCTGTATCGTCAGAATCCTGTAATTGCAGCGCTCCGAATGCTACTTCGATGATATCGTCTGAAAATGTGATAATGATGATCTCATTCTGATCAAGAGGAATTGAATTATTCAGTTCTGCTGTCAGATCAGCTTCCAGTGTGAAATTCAAAGTTATAATCTCTTCATCTCCCACTTCAGCTGTCTTCATGTCGGATTTATAGCCTGCGGATATTGCTTTTATGTCATATTCTACACCTGTTCCCGGAATATTGCCGATTTCAAGTTCACCGGCTGCATCTGTGGCATTTGTATATTCAATTTCTTCATCATTGGGAAACGTCAAAATAATATGTGCATTTTCCACAGGATTACCGCTGACAGCATCCATTACACTTAGTTTTACTTCTGCATTTCCTCTCAGTTCAATCTCACCGGCATCAAACAGGTCATCCTCTTCAGCAATGTTGATATTCACTATGACTGACTCCTCATGATAACCGGAAAGTGACACTACAATCGTAAAATCCTCACCTGAATTGGGAACATATTCAAATTCAAATTCACCCGCGGAATTGGTTACGTTTGTATCAAACTCTGAACCATCGGGATTATATAGTGTTACCTCTGCACCGGATATGGTATTGTCAGGGGGGCTCATGCTATGTGCATCACGAACAAGACCTCCAACAGAAATATTACCTTCGATTTCAATTTCAAAGGATCGATCGTCATGGCCGGAGTTCACCGAAATAGTGTAATCGCCACCTTCCAAAGATCGATCAGATTCCCACTCTATTGTAATGGTTTCCTGAGAACCTGCACTCAGAGAGATTTCTTCTGATGTTGTAAAAATCTCACTGCCGTTCGTCACATTCAGTACAATATCACCGGTATAAGAATCAGAGCCTACATTTTCTGCAATTACATCAACTGAGATAATATCACCGGCCCGGGCTTCTGCGGGGATGTCGATTTCATTAATGGCAATTAATCCGGGAACCGACAAACCTTCAAATTGAAGGCGGGGGTAGCCATCGGAGAGTTGCCAGGGATCGTTGTAATTTAAATCATCCATAGTGCGCAAGGGGCTGGCTCCCTGCATTTCACTGGCGGTGAGGCCGGTTGCAGTGGATGACGTAGCATCGCCTTCAGAGGCCAGATCGGTGGCCCAATAGACATCTGTTACAGTAATGCCCCCGTCTTCTCCAAAGAGCCCCCCGCAATTTCCTTCCACTGCTGCATAGGAACTGGTTAATCGGGTATTATTGAAGGTTGCCCGTCCAAAAATATAACCACAAGATTCTTCTGCGTTTACCTCTCCCTCTACATAGACATTCATTGCATGGGGATTGGATAAAATTCCGGCAATTCCACCTGTAGTGCGAATCCCGCTAACAGTGACATTGGCAAAAGATTGGTTGATACCAATGTTCCCGTTTTGACCAATGATACCACCAACTGCAGTACCACCCGATACAGATCCCGTCACTGATGACCTGATAATACTGCCTGCATCATCATTGGTGGCAAGTCCAACTAATCCACCAATAATGTTATTCGCAGTTGTTACAGACCAAGTGCCAATATCAATATCAGCGTGGGAGTAACTGATAGTGCCACCATCAACCTGACCAACAAGACCTCCTCCATACGCTCTGGTTCGTACTTCACCACTTACATTGACATTTGTGACTGTTCCTCCTTTTAAGCGAGCTACTAAAATTGCCAAAGGTTGTGAACTGTTATCATTATCCCGAACGGTTGCATTAAGTACATTCAGATTTTTAATGACGCCACCTTCAAATACAGTCGAGAATAAAGCTATACCACCTTCTACATCAAAAAATTCCATTTCATCTCGTATATAGAGATCATAGATGGTATGCCCGTTGCCATCAAACGTCCCTACGAATGGATCACCATCCCTGCTGGTTCCGATTAATTTCCCAATGGCGTCAAAACCTTTGCCGCCGTTGGCACTTGGTCCGCCATAATCGTCGTAAAAATCAGAGTTTTCGTCCAGATCGTTTATAAGTACAAAGTGGGATGAAGCATTGTACCTCACATTATGCAGATGATACCAGTTCGCAATTTCATAGGGGCTGGCATCGCTTCCGTCGCCTCCTGCATACATAGGAGACATAGTAGCAAAACCAGCTTCAGCTGTGTTGTAGGCAATGGTTTGTCCGTTACCATCCAGGTCATTCAGATCATACCCATCGTTAACCTGATTATGAGACATTACGTATTGGGGTGTGGCTAAAAGTGCCAATACAATAACCGCAAGTACACGAAAGTGGTACGTAAGAGTTGTTTTGTTCTGAAGGAAATTGTTCATCTGTTTGGGAATGCAGTTTGTTTCGTTACAAATGCTTAAAAATTTGCTGATTTGACATGCAAAAGTTAGCCGGTCAGACAGGCAATATCCAGTCAAAATCTGTCAATATCGAGTCAATTTTGTTTCATAAAGCTAAAAATGACCTTTATTTAAAATTCCAACCACATCAACCCCATGATTTTTTTTGATTGGTTCCATGCATTCCGAATCCGGACATCACTTTTCTTTTAATGTTTTTATATTTATGGAGATGAAGATAAAATCGAAAAAGTTATTACGAACCTGATCGCCAATGCCATCAAGTTTTGTGATGAAGGGGATTCTGTTGAAATCGGCCTTACTGAAAACGATCATTCCGTGACCTTTACAGTTCGTGATACGGGCATTGGTATTGCAGAAGAAAAACTGCCTCATATTTTTGATCCATTCATCAGTACAGGAAATGAGAATGCGGATTATCGTGAAAGTATGGGCATTGGGCTGACCATCACCAAAGAATATGTACATCTACACCATGGGGATATTGCTGTGGAAAGCAAAAAAGATGAGTTCACCACATTTACAGTCAGCCTTCCCAAAGGATCTGAACATTTTTCTGAGCATCAGATTTTAACACAAGTTCTTCTGGCGTATCTGAAGCAGAAATGATCTCACAAGAAATTCACGAAGAAAAGCACCAGGTATTACCCGAAAAAACAATTGAGCAACCGGCAGCTCATATCCTGCTGGTGGAAGATAACCGCGAAATGGCAGATTATGTTACATCCCTGCTGGAAGATCATAATTACCAGGTTAGTTGTGTTATCAACGGGAAAAAAGCTCTGGTATGGCTGGATGAAAACGTACCTGACCTGATTATCAGTGATGTGATGATGCCGGTGATGGATGGAATCGAGTTGTTAAGCCAAATCAAACAACGCGATCACCTGCGGCTCATTCCTGTCATCTTTCTATCAGCCAAAACCGACATTGAAGGCCGTATGGAAGGTTTTCGCCTGGGGGTGAATGATTACATCCACAAACCTTTTGTGCCGGATGAACTGATGGTGAGAGTTGCCAACCTGCTTGAGTTCAGTGAAAACAGGAAAAACGCCATCATTGAATATGAGGAAACCGAACCAAATAATTGGGATGCAGCCGAATCACCAGATGAAGAACGACTCTCACTCATCCGGGAACTGGTTGAATCTCACATCACGGATGGGAATTTCAATCTGGATGCCATCGCCTCTGATGTAGCCATGAGTAAAAGCACACTCTATCGTTTTATCAAAAAAGAAACGGGGCTCTCCGCAGGTAATTTCGTCAAGGAAGTGCGCTTACAACAAGCCCGTGAGCTCCTCGAAAACAAGCAAGTGAAAACCGTTAAGGAGACATCTCTGGCTGTAGGATATAACCACAGCGGTTATTTTTCAAAACAATTCTACGAGCGGTTCGGTTTTAGAGTCTCAGATTTACTTTGAACCTGAGTTAGATTCTAAATCAAGCTTTATTGGGCCTTGATTCTCCGGAGGGATACCTTTGTTGGAATACTATGAAAACCTTTGTAATCACCCCGCAATGCTTCAAGCCTGTTACCGGGTGGAGACCTTAAGGCTTGTCGGCTTATTCTGCTAGGCGACCAGTTTTGAAGTTCAGTTGCTAATGTGAACCAGTCAACATAAAACGGTTTGTAAAGACTGGGAACTGACCACGAGCAACAAGCATGTCCCGGCAGGCGTCTGGAAAACAATGGCTTCGCACGCTGCAAGGTCTTGGGTTTTTTCCTACGACCGCACCGGCTCATCCGGTGGAGGAAGCTGCCTTGTGGATTCGGTGATGTCAAGCTTTATGATCTGTGGTGTCTGCCAATCGGTTTTATTCATTGTCGTGAGTATGGTGTAATGAAAATTTAAGTTCTGTACGGAGAAACATGGTATTTCTTGCCAATAAACGTCCGCAGATGCTTGCCAACCGAAGCCTCT
>JAFIES010000093.1 GCA_020832415.1 Balneolaceae bacterium
CCAACCATATAAATGAAAAAATGGAGAGTTTTTTTCCTTAAAAGTACCTAAGAATTTTTGATAATTGTCCTTAACTCTTCATGAGTTTTAAAATGACGGAGGTTTTCACTGTTTTCAAGCTCTTTTAAACATCCTTTTAAAGGCAGGATAATAGGCTTATCGTAACTTCTTGCAAGTGGCACACCACCGGATGAAAGCACATCTTTATAGTTAAAAACCACATAATCGGCCGCATTCATAAACTCCGGTACGCACTCTTCTTTGATGAACTGAGGAATTAAAATGATATTTTTGGTATTTCGGGTCAATCTTCTGATCCGTTTATAGAGCTTTAATTGCCCTTTTTTTACCGGCCCAACTATGATCAGCTTTTTTTGAATGGGCTCATCTTTGAAGATTTCACACACTTTTTCGATCTGCTTATAGGCGCTGATGTGGCCAAACATCAGAAACAGGCGATCTTGTACTTTAATATTTACGTTATAACGATGATTAATAGCCTCAACTGCTGCAGCACGTGGCATTAACTGTGGCGGATATTCAGGGTGTGGCCAAACACGCATTTTCTTCTCTGAAACACCAAAAAAAGCGGCCAGATCAACCGCGACAGATTCACACTCTATCAAGAGCAGATCGGCCTTTTTGGCCAGCCACTTTCTTCCCTTGAAATTCACCCATTCGAGGCTGCAATCAAGCGGCATTTTATTATGAACTGACCAGATAAGTTTGCCACCGAGCATGATGAAACAGCGAATACAAATCAGCTTGAAGAGATATACAAAAATTGAAAAGAGGCCGGTACATTCAATCCAGTGATAATGGAGTAAAGTATTTTTTTTGACAAGCTGATGGACCAAAAACTTGAGATGGCCAAGAGTACTTACCCCGGTTATTTTGAACTCTTTCGATGCGAGTAACTCTTTATAGAGTAAGTAGAGATAATCCGACTTCTTATAAGCATATCGAATAGGTGGGGCAATAAAGAGCCTGCAGGGGGAGCCGCAATCAAGTTCTGTGTATAGATCCTGTAATTGGTTAAGCTTTTTCATTATTCACTTCAGAATCAAAAGAAGTATTGTAAACCAAATGAGTGAACCGTACCAAATCCTGTAGAAAAAGGCACAAGGGCATAGTTTATTCTAATCGGTTCAATCTCCATACCCAGGCCGAAACTCAACGGGCGCTCGGTTGGGCCAAATCTGTAGCCTGCCTGCAGATAAAAAAGATTGCTCACATCTGCATTCAAAGCAACACTGAAAAAACCTTCATCAGGATCGCGATCAATAAAATCGCTGGTGGGATTCTCTTCAATCGGTTTACTCCAGTCAAGGTAAATTGAAAGCAGTACGGGCAAATCATTTGCTCCCGGTGTTGTGAAATCAATCAGGCTCAATGCAGCACCAATATTAAATGTTGCAGGCAGAACGGTAGATTCCAGATCGAGACTTTCCATGGTGCCAAGATTCTTGACGGAAGCCCCTGTTCGTATTCTTCTGTCTAAAAACTCTGCAGCCACTCCGGCACTAAGGGCATATCCGTTAGCCCGGAACTGAAAAACTTCCTCCCGTAAATATTGGGCTGTTATACCAAATGATAAAGGCCCGATCTTGTGTGCTGCCGCACCAGCGAGCGACAAATAACCGATTGAAAAATCACCTGCTGATGGACCGGGTGTATCCCTTGCTTCAAAACCGTCTGCTCTGGAGTTGTAAATTCCGGCTGCAAAAGCAGAATTTCCCCGCAAAAAGTTAACAGCTGCAAATTGGTTGTTCACACCGGAAATCCAGAGTGTGTAGCTTGCATCCAGACTGTTTTGATCTTCAAATGCAAGAAGAGCAGGATTCGTATAAATAGCTGATGGACCTGTTAATACTGCTGTAGAGGCTTCTGATATAGATAGCAATCGGGATGATGGCCCAATATTCAAAAAATCGAGGCCGCTGCCTGTATCCTGTGAGTGGGCAGTAGCAGCAAGCAGTAGTGAAATAAGTAGTACGAATATCTTTTTCATAGTGCCTTTAAATATGTAGCCTGATCGAAAAAACGTGCATAGACGATAGCTGCGAAGGTTCTCTTACAAATGCATAATCTATGGATGGAGAAAACCTGTCGTAAGGTAAATGTATAGAAAATCCGCCACTTGGCTGCAATTGATTTTCACCGCCTATATCGTAATACTCCAGGCCACCTCTTATGGTAACACGCTCATGAATTGAATATCGCGAGCCTGCTCTGAAAAACGTGGATTGAGTTGTTTCTTCTGCTCTTACCATTGGAGGAAATCCTGCAGCATTTCTGCGATTTGGATCTGCCCGGAGTATATCATACTGTTGAAATCGAAATTCCGTATCCATGCTGATGAGCCAGTCATTGGAAAGATCATAAGCAGCACCTACGATAACCCGTACCGGGAAATTGTAGCTGCTCACAGATCCCGCAGTCTGACCAAATAAATCTGTGGAATCAAACCGGTACTCGGAAAGCAGATCTTTCACCGAAGCAGCTATAGTAAGATTCGAATTCAGAGCTATTCGAAGGCCGGCATCGATCCCCACATTCTGCGAATTTGGAACTTCGGGATGATAATTGGCCAAATTGTATTTAATGCCAATTCCGGCCCAGACTTTTTCAGAAAAACGAATGGCAAAATTTCCAATGAGCTGAAATTCATTTGTAGAAAGCATGTTTGTGTGATATCCGCTTGATGTACGTCCGTCAATATTGCCAACCCGGGCATTCATCAAACTGATGGAGAGTCCGGCTGAGGGCGGCATCTGAATATTGGCAGTAATCATGTGCAGACGGCGATCGAAACGGAGAGCAGCGGTTGAAAAATCAACCTGGATAGTTTCGGATGGTATTGCAGCCATCGCAGGATTATAATATGCGTAACTCCCTTCCTGGTGAACGGCTGTCAAAGCATTTCCCATTGCCATTCCTCTTGGGGAAAATCCCATCCGGGAAAAAGAGCCGGCATAACCACCACTTTGTGCTGCAACATCCGCTGCAAAAAACAGGGCAATCATCAGCGGCATGATATGTAAGATTTTATTTCTCATGTGATGATTAATCAATCAAAAGTATTTTCCCATTCGATGCAGATCCCGGGGTTTCAATGGTGTAAAAGTAGGTACCGGCAGCTAAAATACGGCCTGATTCGTCCCTGCCATCCCAAAGTGTTTCGTATGAACCGGAAGCAGGCACCGAATCAATAGGAATGGTACGAACCGGGTTCATGCCAAAATCGAATATACGAACTGTTGCACGGCCGGCCTGTTCTGTGTCAAATTTGATGCGTACAACGGAGTGCACGGATGGAGAAAATGGGTTCGGATAGGCGTAAGTATCTACATCGGGAGCATCCGGTTGATATATATTGCCGCCACGTAATGGAAGATCAACCCGTATGATGCGCCAGGTGTTGCCGCCATCATTGGTCGAGGCGAGGCCATCGCCGGTACCAACCCATAAATTTTGATCGGTAGCCGCAACAGCAAAGTATCTTGTATCCCCCCGGATGAACGTATTGGGACTTTGAATTTGATCAACCCGCTGCCAGTTTTCTCCGTCATCATGTGAAATGAAGAGCCCCTGATCAGCCGCAGCGAAAATGGAGCCGTTGAAAAATCCCACATCATTTACCCGAACTCCTTCTAAAAAATGGCTGAATGATTCACCATCATCATCGGTGTAAACTAACCCGAAAGCATCGAGGTTGTCGGGATCTGCCCGCCAGTTTGTCATCCAGATTCGATCTGTTCCGGGCTGTTGACGTATAGCAACAATCCAGTTTGCCAGGAGGCCGGTTTCATTTTCAGAATCAAAACTGATTCGTTTCCATGATATTTGATCATTTGGGGCATCCAGTGCATTATTTGACAGATTCACACCGCCGGCTGTGCCCACCCAAACTCGTTGCTGATCGTCAATCAACAAGCCAAAACCAAGCAGGTTATTATCAAAACGTGGATCGTACCTGTTGATCGTTTCTCCATCGGAAGTTCGCGAAAACCATTGGTAACTGTTTGCCGGGTCGAGTTGATCCTGAAAAGAGGGTGGGAGGATGATTCGCTCCCATGATTGGCCATTATCAATGCTTCGCAACAGGCCGGAAGCCCAGTGAACAGCCAAGAGGGTGTTCTCGTGGAAATCTACTTCGAAAGGAGGAGATTGTTCGGGTACTGTAATTCTTGTGCGAATGTAGGTTTCATTGCCATACTGAAATTCAATATCACAGGGCGGACCAACGGAGTTACCGTCGCACTCAGCCGGCGGACGTTCATCAAGCAGAAAAGGTATGAAATTCCACTCTTCACCATTGTTGAACGTTTGATAGTAACCCTGTGCTGCATTTACACTTTCTCCGCCTGCAGTTGATGTAAATCCTGTACCTGCAAAAATCCGGTTTCCATCAACAGAAAGAGAAAAAACACGTCCCCGTCCGCCGAAAATACTGTCGGCATTTTGAGGCACAAATATGTCTCCGCTTAATTCAAAATAGGCATTTAACCCCGGGCCCATCCAAAGTGTGCTGCCGGAAGCCTCAAGAGACGAGATAGAGTTTTGCTGAATGGTTGAAAAGCGATCATCAACCGGTCCGAATGTTTGTGCAATTACTGCCGGTGCGATATTCAGGGCAGTGAGTGCTAATAAAACGCTAAGAGAATAAAAAATCTTCATCATGACTATTCCTGCCGGCTGGAGGAATATAGAAAGCTATCAACTTTTTAGGTTTGGTGTGGATTTCGCAAGATATGTTCAAAAGGTCAATGATGTTAAATAAAATTCGAACTATTTGAATGGTTCAAGATGCACCGGGCAGGATGAATTTAATATCCAAACAGATGGAAAACGAAGGTTTAAAGAGAAAGTAGTACGAATCAGACAGATGTCGAAAATCTTTAAAAATCCCGGAACACTATGCACTTCAATTAGATAGAAGATCCTGTTCACATTAACAAAACAATTGAATTATGTTTTTGAAGAATAAATTGTCAATATTTTCAGGACTTCTATTACTTTTGATGACTTTCCAGGCTTGCTCCGACGGCAGTGTTAGTGTTGATGAAAACGTCGCCCTGATTCAGGGTTCGGTTGAATCATCAGGTATATCGGAAAAAGCTGTATCCAATGCAGATGTAAGTGCGGCAACAGTTACTGCTGCGAGAATATCATCAAATGGCTCATTCGATATAATCAGTGAAACTGAAACACAGGTGGATGCTTCGGGTAATTTCACACTTGAGGTTGATGCTAATTCACTAAATCACATAGCTGTTTTGGTTGAAACTAACGGCGAGACACTGAAAGGATATCTTTCAAAAAGCATTGAGAACGGCCAAAGTTATACAATAAAACCGGTGAATAGTGTTTCTACTGCCGAGGCCGTGGTTTTTGCTGATATCGTAGCAAAAGGAAAAGCTGATATTGTACATAAAGCAGATATTGAGGCCGTTGTGAACCAGCGAAGTGCAACTGCTATTCGATCAAGCAGTACTGCTTCAGGCCGCGTTGCAACAGCCGTAGAGAATTCAGCTGATGCACGAATGACCTTCTTTTCAGAGTATGGTGAAGCTGATGCAGAAACAAAAATGGACACCTGGTTTGAAATAATGACTGAAGCCCAGGCTGAGTTTGAAAGTGCAATCAGCAATAATTCATCGGCCGAAGCCAAAGAAGCAGCTTTTGATGCCTTACTCGATGCAAAACTCTTTGCATATGCAGAAGCTGGCCTCAGTGAAGTTGAAATCTCCAAACTGGTACATATGCAGGCTAAAGTGAAGAATAACAGCCTTGGTTCGGCATCGTCTGATATCAGATCGGATGTGAGGGCTTCATCATCACTACTAGTAGCTCTAGCTGTGGATAATGCAACAATAGCCAGAGCTGAAGCCTCCGGTATGTCGCAGGCAACGATATCGGCGATATCAGATGCGGGCGCTAAACTAACAGGAGAAGTTAGAACAAGTGCCGGTACAAATTCACAGATTCAGGCTGCTTTTGAAACATATCACGAAGAGGTAAAAGCTGCTATTGAGAGTGATTCTTCTGTTGAGGGATCTGTAATTGTAACCATAGACCTTGAAATAAACGCAATCGGCGGAGCAAAATTTATCTTTGATTCTGCTATTTCAGGAATTCTGAGCCTGAATATTTTAAATGATGCTTATGCAGAGTTTGCAGGTTCTGTTCGAAATAGTGTGGAGTCGCGTAGTGATTCTATAGGCTCTGTTGAAGCAGAAGCAATGGCTGATATTTTATTACTAATTAATCTCTTCTAAGAGCTTATTAAATAAACCTATCTAAACACAATAGCCCGGACTTATTCCGGGCCATTTTTTATAAAAAAAGAAAAGGAGCCTCCGGTCAAAGAGACTCCTTTTTGATTTAGCAATCTAAAGAGTGGGCACAGAATGCCCATCTTGGGTATTAAAGCAATCATAAACGTGTGGCGAACAACCTCTAATCCATTATTTTTCTAAGGAATGCGGGCTGATCTGAGTCGCGCTTGTCAATTCTCGGTGTGTTATTGTTGAATGATGTGTCATTGCTGGCGCGCCTCTGCTCACGTATTGGTTCGGCAAAATCCTCATCCACTTCTGCTTCATCCACTGTTTTGAAATATTTAAGATCTCTGCGGTGAATGGCCGGTGTATCGAGGTTTTTCAGGTTTTTTTCACCTTTGTAAAACTGACCGTCCGGGGTGGCCCGTCGATTTGCAATATCGCTGGCTTTAGGCAGAGTTAATGATGATTCTCTTTGTCGAGGTTCCGGACGTGAATTAGGGGCTACTTTTGCCTCGTTTCTGTTTTCGCTCAGTTCAAAACCTGTGGCTATTACAGTAACCCGCAGTTCTTCATCGTACGATTCATCCAGCACGGTACCGAGTATAATTTCGGCATCCTCACCGGCTTCCTGTTGAATAATACTTGTTGCTGTAGTGGTTTCACGCATACCAAGATTTGCACCGGCAGAGATGTTTACCAATACATTTCTGGCACCGCGGATACTAACACCATCAAGCAGCGGAGAATTAATTGCTTCTCGTGCAGCGATTTCAGCTCTGTCTGGTCCGTTTGCAGTAGCTGAACCCATAATTGCCGCTCCGCCATCCATCATGGTTGTCCGAACGTCGGCAAAATCGAGGTTTATGAGTCCCGGCATTAAAATGAGATCTGAAATACCTCTTGTTGCATTGTAAAGCACCTCATTTGCATTTTCGAACGCCTCCATGAGTGTGGTATTTTCATCAGAAATGTCCAGCAGCCGTTCATTTGGGATTACGATTACTGTATCGCAATTTTTTTTCAGTTCGGTGATGCCTTCAAGGGCGTATTTCATCCGAACTTTCCCTTCACAGTGAAATGGTGTGGTAACAATACCAACTGTGAGAATTCCTTTACGCTTGGCAATACCGGCCACAACCGGTGCACCACCGGTTCCTGTTCCGCCACCCATTCCTGCAGTTATGAAAATCATATCCGCTGAATCAACAGCTTCATCCAGTTCGTGCCGGTTCTCTTCAACGGCTTCACGGCCAATTTCTGGTCGTGCGCCGGCACCAAGGCCGGATGTTAAGTTCGAACCAACCTGTATGGTTATATCAGCACTGTTGGTTTTTAATGCCTGTGCATCTGTGTTCAGGGCGATATACTCTACGCTATCAAGACCCTTATTTATCATGTTGTTGATGGCATTTCCTCCGCCACCGCCAACTCCAATTACTTTTATTTTCGCGTTGTCCTGACCTTTTTCGTCAAAACGAAAGCGTGATGTTACGTATTCCATAGTTTACTCCGTTTAATGATTGCTCTGTTTATCTGTAGATTGCTGATTGTTACTGTTTGATTGCTACTGTTTTAAAGTTCTTTGAACCAGCTTTTCATGCGTTCGGTAATGCTGTTCATCACCTTTTCCACACCGGCAGATTTACTGCCTTCGGAAATCATGTTTTGGTTCTCAACTCCCTCTGCTTTCAGGGCGTGAAGTACAAGCCCAACACTGGTTGCATAAATAGGGCTGTTTACCTCCTCTATCAGGCCACCGGCAAGCCCGAGTGGTCTGCCAATTTTTGCATCCATTCCAAGTACTTCCGTGGCAAGAGGACAAATATTTTTGATGAGTGAACCACCACCTGTAATCACAATACCTGCACTAAGTGAGTCTGAATAACCGCTTCGTTTAACTTCTATCTGTACAATTTCAAGGATTTCTTCCATTCTGGCCTGTATGATTTTGGCAAGAATGCTCTTGGTGATCTCTTTTGGAGGCCTGCCTGCAATACCCGGTATTGTGATGGTTTCGTCATTTTCAATCATGTCTACAAAGCACTCTCCATGATTGTGTTTCAGTTTTTGTGCCTGGTCATCAAGCACACTCAGGCCAAGCTTGATGTCGTCTGTTACTTTTTTACCTGCAACCGCTATCACTGCGATGTGCCGGATGGTGTTGTCCTGAAATACGGCCAGATCGGTAGTGCCGCCTCCAATATCAACTAAAATCACACCGGCTTCTTTCTCTTCATCATCCAGTACGGCATAGCTCGATGCGAGTGGTTCTAGAATGATATCTGCTACCTGGTAGCCCGCTCTTTCAACACATCTGTAGAGGTTTTTTGCGGCAGAAACCAGGCCTGTAATAATGTGTACTTCAGCTTCCATTCGCATTCCGCTCATGCCAACGGGATCACTGATTCCATCCTGTCCGTCAACCACAAACTCTTGCGGAATCACATGGATAATCTGCTGATCGGGCGGGAGCATAATTTGCTGGCAATCTTTGAGGATTCGCTCAACATCCTGCACCGTAATTTCTTTCTCTTTGTTGTTGATGGTGATAACACCTTTACTTCGGATACTTCGGATGTGATCACCGGCAATGCCTACGTTTACGGAATTTACCTCAATCCCGGAAGCAAGCTCAGCCTGCTGAATGGCCGTTTTGATGGCATTAACCGTTTTGTCGATGTTTACAACCACCCCGCGGTTCAGTCCTTCGCTTGGTGCCTTGCCCACCCCAAGAATATGAATGCGATCTTGCTGATTAATAGAAGCCACCACTGCACAAACTTTTGTGGTTCCGATATCAAGTCCTACGACGATGCGTTCATTTTCATGTTCCATAAATATTCCTGCTGTTTTTTATTGCTAAATGTAGAGTTTTAAATATGTTGAGTTACCACTTGTCCCTCGAAGCGCAAATCGACACTTCTGAATGTTTGTATGCCTTTGCCTGTGACTATATTGGTGTAAAAAGCTTCCCAGTTTCTAACCTTTTCACGAAAATTATCCCGGCCAAAAATCAGTTTTACACCATTTTCATAAGTCAGGGCGATTACACCTTCACGCTCGTTCCATGCCACCTCACTGATAGTTACCCAACTGATTTCATTGGATTTTGCTTCAGTTAGAAACTCTTCAACCTGTTTAAATTCATCCGATGAAAGTGTATCTCTGGCTGAAGTGACGGAGAATCCATACAGAAGTGGCACATTTCTGATCTTGCCGGGAATAACGGGCAGAATAACTCCGCCTTCTCCCACGTAAGTTCTTTGATTACCATCAATAAGCATAGCGATAGGATCCCGTTCTTCAACAGTAAAAGTGAGTGTTCCTCGGATGTTCATATTCATGGATACATCTTTTACATAAGGCACGGATTTAAGGCTTTCAACCAAGCCGCTAAAGTGAACACTATCAGCCAGCACACCCACGGGCGACTCAATTGCGGCAGTAAGGGTAGAATCATCCGTAAATGAATTTCCCTGAAAGCGTACTTCCTGAATCACAGTATTTTTTTCCAAATAGATACCTGCATATACACCACCGCCAACCAGTGCGATAGACAGCACAAGCCATATCAGCGAACTCCATTTTCGCCGGCTGTTCTTTTGTTTTCTATGTGATTTCTTCTTTGGCAAATTGAGTTCTGTTAAATACCTGTTATTTCCACAAATTTTTCACCATATCGGTAAATATCGCCGGCACCCATGGTGATCACGATATCGCCGGGTTTAGAAATTTCTTTTAGCTTTTGAGGGAGATCGGATTTTTCTTTTACATAAATCACCTGCTTATGGCCATAGTTTTTGGCCGTATTGGCAATCAGTTCCCCGGTAACGCCCTCAATGGGTTTCTCTCGCGAGGGATAAACATCGGTTACAACAAGCAGCTCAGCATCGAAAAATGAAAGCCCAAACTCTTTGTACATCTGCTCTGTACGTGAGTATAAGTGGGGCTGGAAAACCGCTACAATTCTTCGTGCGGGCCACCCTTTTCGGGCTGCCTGAATAGTTGCCTGCACTTCAGTTGGATGGTGTGCATAATCATCAATAACAATTAACTCCTCACTATTGAGCTTATGCTGAAATCTTCTGAATACTCCTGAAAATCGTTCAAGACCCGATTTGATCTTTTCAAACGGAATTCCCAATTCAATTCCTACCGCAACAGAAGCGAGTGCATTTTTGATGTTGTGGTCGCCGGGGGCCATCAGGTTGATCTCTCCCAGCTCCTCTTTTTCAAATATTACAGTGAATTTGCTGTTGAACGACTCCTGAGTGATTTTTACTGCCCGAACCTGCGCCTGAGGATTGTATCCATAGCTGATGGTACGCCGTTTTATACGGGGCAGAATACTTCGCACTTCCGGGTCGTCAAGGCAAACAATTACAGCGCCATAAAAAGGCACTTTGTTTGCAAACTGTACGAATGCGTCTTTCACATCATCGAGATCTTTGTAGATATCAAGATGTTCGGCTTCAATATTTGTAATTACAACCATTGAAGGGGAGAGGCGAAGGAATGTTCGATCATATTCATCAGCTTCAACGATAATGATATCGCCCTTGCCAACCACTGCATTGGTTTTATCGAAACTGTGGACACGGCCGCCTACAATAATTGTAGGATCGAAAGTACCATCCTGTACTACATGGCCGGTCATTGTGGTTGTGGTTGTTTTACCGTGAGTTCCTGCAATGCCAATTCCATATTTCATGCGCATAAGCTCTGCAAGCATCTCAGAACGCTTTATTACCGGAACTTGCCGCGCGATAGCTTCGTGGGTTTCTTCATTTTCTTCAGCTTTTACAGCGCTGGTGTAAACAACTACATCTGCACCTTCAATATTTGTTGAAGAGTGGCCTTTAAAGATCATTGCACCAAGTTCTTTCAGCCGTTTAGTGGTTTCTGATTCACTGCTGTCAGATCCGGAAACTTTATAACCGCGCAGAAGAAGTATTTCGGCCATTCCGCTCATACCAATTCCACCAATACCCACCATGTGGATATGCTTTGTTCGGCCAAAAACGGGTTGTGTTTGTATCTTTTTGCTCATCACTTCTTTTGCTTCACATAGGTTGAAATTTCATCAGCTATCTTTTTTGCGGCATCCGGTTTTGCAAGTGATAACATGGCTTGAGACATCGCTTCTAACTTCGCTGTATCTTTTATGTATGCTTCTATTGTGGCAGAAAAATCGGCTTCAAGAGTCTCTTCTATCAGTATCTCAGCAGCACCTGCATCAACAAGGGAACGGGCATTTTTTTCCTGATGATTGCCTGCCACATTTGGTGATGGCACTAAAATAGCAGGCAGACCAACTGTCATCAGTTCACTGCATGTTCCGGCTCCTGCACGGGTAACAACCAGATCTGCAGAACCATATGCGGCAGACATATCATCAATAAAAGCAGTGAGCCTCAAATTTGGGAAACTTGAAAGATCTATTCGGCTTGTAATTCCTTTTAGGTATTTCTCGCCACATTGCCAGATAATCTGAAGCCCGAGCTTGTTGTGTAATATCTCTAACTGATTGATCATCAATTCGTTGAGTGCCAAAGCACCACCACTGCCGCCCATTACCAATAGTACCGGGCTTTCAGAATGGAACTTATATGAGCTGAGTGCAGCTTCCCGATCCGCTTTTTTAAAAATATTACGAACCGGGTTGCCGGTTAGGTGAACTTTCTCTTTGGGTAAAAATTGAGATGCATCATCAAACGCAGTAAATATCATTTCGGCATGTTTTGCCAGCATACGATTTGTAACACCCGGATAACTGTTCTGCTCTTGCAATATCAGCGGAATTCCCAGTTTTACAGCTACCCATCCTACAGGGCCCGAAGCAAAACCGCCACAAGCAATAAGCATATCGGGTTTGAATGATCTAAGAATGAAGAAACTCTGAATAACACTAACAATCAGTTTAATCGGGAAAATCAGGTTTTGTATGGTAAGCCTTCGGTGAAAACCGCTTATCCACACACTTTTAATTTCATAACCATATTTTGGAACCGTTTGCCACTCCATTCGGTCTCGGGTGCCAACAAACAGCACCTTGGTCTCCGGATGCTTTTTCACAAAGGCATCCGCAATGGCTATTGCGGGATATACATGACCACCCGTGCCACCTGCTGCCATGACGATCCTTGCGGGACTCATGGCAGCGGTGAGGGTGTCTGTAGATGATATGTCCTTTGCAACGGTTGCGATCATCCGTTATAAAATCTTACGTTCTGATTTTGGTTAAATCTCGAAATATTGAGCAAAATGCCCATTAACAGGCCGGCAAAAAGCATGCTTGTGCCACCATAGCTTATAAACGGCATAGGTAAACCTGTTACAGGAAACAGACCTGTAGCCACGGCAGCATTTACAAATCCATAGAGAGTTATCATCAATGTGGCTCCAAGAGCCATTAATGTTCCTAAAACATCGGGTGCATGGCGGGCAACAGAGGCTATTCCGCGTATCATGATTATTGTAAATACAAGAATCACTGCAGCAGAACCAACAAGACCGTACTCTTCAGCGATAATGGCAAAAATGAAATCGTTGTAGGGTGCCGGCAGAAAATCGCGCTGGGTGCTTTTACCAACTCCAACACCAAAGAGCTGCCCCTGGGCAATTGCTATATGCGCCTGTTGTGCCTGGTATCCACTGCCCGACTCGAAATGAGAGTTGTTAATATTGGTGATTTGAGTCACATAGTTTGTGATGCGGCTTTGCCGTTCAGCTGATGAAGTAACAAAGGCTGAGCCGCCTATAATGCCGATTAAAATTAATCCGAAAATTTGTGGCGCACTGATTCGCCCGACAAACATCATGAGCACTGTGATTCCCATCAAAACGGCTGCACTGCTAAAATCTTCTACCGCAATGAGCGCACAGGTAACCACAATCCAAAACATAATTGGCATAAATGCTCTTTGAAAGCTCTTTATATACTCCTGTTTTTCATGCAGAAGTACAGCCACATGTATGATGAGCGTAATAGCAGCCAGTGAAGAGGGCTGGAACGAGATAATACCAAGAGAGAGTGAACGACGGGCACCAAACTGAAACTCACCGTAAAAAATCACTGCTACCAGTAATACCCAGCTGATCAGCATGCCTACCCGGCTGAACCTTGCCAGTACGCTGTAATTGATTTTTGATACAAAAACCATTACCAAAAAGGCGATTCCAAGTTTAATGATATGGCCCGAAACCAATTTTCCGGCTGTTGTTTCATGGGTTTGCGCAAAAAATGCGATGGATGAAAACACCGCGAGAATGCCAAATATCATCAGCATGATTATGGAGACAAACAGAAACTGATCACTGCCATACTTTGGCACCTCGAGCTCATCCTGAGTGGTCTCGAATATGGTGCCTACTTTGCTATTTGGTGTGGTGTAGTACAATAGTTACGTTTTATTTTGTTTAGAGATCGAGTACTGCTTGTTTAAACTGGTTGCCGCGGTCTTCGTAGTTTTCAAACATATCGAATGAAGAGCAGGCCGGGCTTAGAAGCACAACTTCGCCCCGTTTGGCCGCTTTTTTCGCTGCTTTTACAGCTTCTTTCATGCTGTCGGCTTCAAGAAGGTGAGGTACAGTATTGCCAATTTGATTTTTAATTTTTTCCCTGGCTTCGCCAATGGCAATGATGGTATGCACTTTCTCTTTGAGCTCTTTTTCGAGCTGCAGATAATCATTGCCTTTATCCCGGCCGCCGAGAATTAAGACGATCGGCATGTTGAAACTTCTCAGCGCAAACCATACTGCATTTACGTTGGTGGCTTTGCTGTCGTTTATGTACCGTACTCCCTTGTAGGTACGTACCTGTTCGAGCCGATGGGTAACACCCTCAAATGTTTTGAGGCTTTCACTGATAAATTCATTTTTAATTTCTGAAGCCCTGGCAGCAAGTGCAGTAGCCATTCCGTTTTGCAGGTTATGCTGTCCAAGTAGTCCTATTTCGCCAATTTGCATGAGTTCTTCTTCTTTATTGTTGATTTTTAAAATCAGGTTGCCATTGCGAACAAATGCTCCGTTCATTACCTCATTTTGGCTCGAAAAAGCGAGCAACTGAGGTGCATTTTCTCTGTTTGCCAGCCGTGAAGCGTGGTCTGAGAGTACAGGGTCATCAACATTGTATATGAACCAGTCTGATGCCGTTTGGTTTTTGGTGATATTCAGTTTTGATGCTGCATATTTATCAAAATCATTGTCATATCGGTCTAGATGATCCGGTGTGATATTGAGAATCAGGCTGATTTTTGGATGAAAAGACTTTATATGATCCAGCTGAAAACTGCTTACTTCAAGAATTACATCTTCTTCGGGAAGGGTGTGTTCTACTTGCTCAGAAAATGCTGTACCGATATTACCTGCAAGGATGGGATTTTGCCCCGATTTCTTCCACATGTGTGCCAGCCAGCTTGCAACGGAAGTTTTGCCATTGCTGCCTGTAACAGCAACAATTGGTGAACTGCAGAACCAGCTTGCCAGCTCAATTTCAGAGAAAATCTCTTTCCCTGTTTTTTGATAATGTTGCGCAATTGTTGAGGATGTAGGAACACCGGGGCTTAAAACAAGAAACTCACCGGAAAGTGCCTTTTCCGAATGCTGATTCTGTTCGAAATCAATGCCTTCTGCCTTCAATTTTTCAACAGTAGTTGATTCAATTGAACCGTAATCGGAAACAAATGGGATCGCTCCATTGCGTTTCAGCAACAGAGCAGCGGCTACACCGCTTCGGGCAGCACCTGCAACTACGATATGTTTTCCTTCGAGGTTTCTCATCGCAGCTTCAGGGTTAAAAGGCTGATGATTCCAAGGAGGATTGCAATAATCCAGAATCGCACTACAATTTTTGATTCCGGCCAGCCTTGCTTTTCAAAGTGGTGATGGATGGGGGTCATCAAAAATACACGGCGCCCTTCACCATATTTTCTTTTGGTATATTTAAACCAGGTTGTTTGAATAATTACAGAGACCGTCTCAACAAAAAATATTCCACAGATAATGGGCAAAAGAAGTTCTTTGTGGATCATCACGGCAAATGCGCCCAAAGCGCCACCAAGGGCAAGTGAGCCTGTATCACCCATAAAAACAGAGGCAGGGTAGGAGTTGTACCATAAGAAACCCAGGCACGCACCAACCAGTGCCGCTGCAAAAATGGTGAGTTCTCCCGCACCCGGCAGATACATGATGTTCAGGAAGGATGAAAAATCAACCCGGCCTGAGACGTAGGCAAAAATCCCGAGAATAATGCCTGCAATTGCAGATGTTCCGGAGAGCAAGCCATCAAGACCATCGGTGAGATTTGCCGCATTACTTACCGCTGTGATGATGAAAATTACAACAGGAATGTAAATCAGCCATCCGGTAGATTCGCCAAAAAAGGCGTAATCAATATTTACATCCTTCAGAAATGGCACCGTAGTTAAGGTATTATAATCCTGAAATGCAGGCCAGAAATAGAGTGTCACACCAATCACAACTCCCACTAGAACCTGCCCGATGATTTTAAACCATCCGTGCAGGCCTGATTTATCTTTCTGAACTACCTTGATGTAATCATCTATAAAACCAACTCCACCCAAAACAATCACTACAAACACAATCATCCATGTATAGATACTGTCCATGCGCATCCATAAAAGTGCGGGAATTACAGTGGCAAGGATAATAATTACTCCACCCATAGTTGGTGTATCTGCTTTTACGAGATGCGTTTTCAGCCCGATGTCATCGCGGATTACCTCTTTCAGCTGCATTTTCTGCAGCCATTTAATGATTTTTTTTCCAATAAAAAGGCTGATCAGCAGAGCGGTGGCTGCTGCAAAGGCCGTTCGGGTGGTTATGTAATCAAAAGCGCCAAATCCGGGTGGATTGAAAACATCGTTCATCCATGAGAGAAGTTCGTAGAGCATCAGGCAACCTCCTCAGTTTCAGGGTGGCCATTCCGCTCTTTTAGTGCTTTTCGAGCGATTTCACGATCGTCAAAATGAGAGCGCACACCGTTAATCTCCTGGTATGTTTCATGTCCTTTACCGGCAATCAGGATGATTGTGTTTTTATCGGCATTGCGGATTGCTTTTTCGATGGCCTTATCGCGCAGTGTGATAGATTCCACTCGTCCGGCATCGTTAAACCCTGTCATTATCTCACTGATAATAGCATCGGGATCTTCTGTTCGCGGATTGTCAGAGGTAACAATTACTTTATCACCATATCGCTCGGCAATTTCTGCCATCACGGGACGCTTTGTTTTGTCGCGATCACCACCGCACCCAAACACGATGGTCAGTTTTTGATTGGATTTTTTAATCCTTTTTAAGGTGGAGGCTACATTTTCGAGTGCATTTGGCGTATGAGCATAGTCAACAAAAGCGATGGGTTCATCACCTTGTTTATCTGCAAAGTTCACTCTCTCCATACGTCCTGCGGCACCATTGCAGCTTCTTAGGGCATCCGCAATTTTTTTACCATCAATGCCAAGCACTGTACAAACCAAAAGTGCTTCAACAACATTATAGGCATTAAACTCACCTACAAGTGGAGATTGAATTACTGTTCCATCGATGGAGATGGTGAGTCCGGTTGCATCGGATTTCAAAATCTCTGCATTGATCAGCCCTTTATTTTTAAAACTGATCGACAACACTTTGGCCGGAGTTGAATTTGTGATCCACTCGCCACGTTCGTCATCAACATTTGTGATGGCCCAGCTGTTCTCTTCGAGTGAATTGAACAATCGTTTCTTGGCAGAGGCGTACTCATTCATCGATTCATGATAATCCAGATGATCGTGAGTGAGGTTGGTAAACACAGCTGCTTTGAACGGAATACCCTTTACACGTTTTTGATCCAACGCATGGGACGAAACTTCCATCACAAGATATTTACTTCCTGCATCAACCATCTGCTTCATATCGTTTGCGAGCTCGATGGGATCTGCAGTTGTTAAACGACTCTTGAAAATCTCGCTGTTTACCCTTTTTTCAACGGTGCCAAGCATGGAGGCGTTGTAATTAAGTCGGGTGAGAATTTGCCAGATGAGTGTTGCAACCGTGGTTTTCCCATTTGTACCTGTAATTCCAATAATAGTAAGCTTTTCGGCCGGGTTTCCTGCCATCTTTTGTGCAAGCGGCCCCAATAGCTTTCTTGTACTTTGTACTACTATCACACAAACTGTAGATGGCAGATCAACCTTTTTCTCAGTAATTACAACAGATGCACCCCGGTTTACTGCTTCGGATATAAAATTATGTCCGTCTGATTTGAGGCCTTTCACTGCGATAAACAGATCACCTTTTTGCACATCTCTCGAATCCTGACACAGCTTTCCAATGATAGCCGGCTTTTTGCCGAAAACAGTAATTGGATTACAAAATTCTATGATGTTGTGTATGGTCATTAATTGGAGACGATATTTCGTTGCTGATTGAATGACTGTGCACGGCCTCTAACGGTTACTGTTCTTCCTTTGCGCATCAAATCTCCGGCGCGCGGAAATTGCTCGTAAATTGTTCCGGAACCCACCATTTCAATTTCAAGACCTGCTTTTGAAAGTAAATAAACCGCCTGGCGCATGTTTTTGTCTCTCAGATTGGGAATCCTTGCAAAGCCTTCCGGAATAGAATCTGAAGCTGCATCTGCTAACTGCAATTCGATGGGGGAGTTTCGGTAAATTTGTTCACCAGCAGAGGGGTTTTGTCCGGTTACATACTGACCGCGGCCATTTGTTTTATAAGGTATTCGGCTTCGCTGCAGTAAAATTTCTGCATCAGATACAGTCATCCCCTCAAGATTGGGCAGTACGAGTTGGCCGCTTTCTGCAATAAGGTCGGAAGGTTGTGTGCGTTGTATGGAATTTTGGAGACCGGACACGCGCTGTGCGATTTCCCGAAATACTGATCCGGCTGTGAACCCGCCATAAATACTCGACCTTGGTTCGTCGAGAAGTACAAGAATTACAAATTCAGGATCTTCAACCGGGAAAAATCCTACAAATGAGGCTCTGTATCGTGCCTGATAGCGGCCATCGATGAACTTCTGAGCCGTACCGGTTTTGCCTGCAATTCGCAATCCGTCTACGGCTGCCCAGCGAGCGGTACCGGAATCGGATACAGCCTGCTCGAAAACAGGCAGCAGTTTTTCAATAGTAGATGGCCTGGCTATTCTTCGAACCCGCTTGGGTTGATTTCTTTCGATTACATTTCCAATTTCATCCGTAATGGATTCAACTACATATGGTTTCATCAGGTAACCCCCATTGGCAAATGCAGCATACGCTTGGGTTAGCTGAATTGGAGAAACCTGTACTTCATATCCAATAGACATCCAGGGGAGGGTTACCCGGCTCCACTCGTAGGGACGCTGCAGGCGACCGGCCAGTTCGCCGGGCAGGTCGATATTGCTGGGTGTGCCAAACCCCATATTTCTTGCGTACTGATAGAATGTATTTGGTGGAATACGTTGTGCAATCTCTGATGTGGCAATGTTTGAGCTTTTTGCCATCACTTCTGCAAAGGAAAGTGTGCCGAGGGGGTCATGATCTCTCATCATCTGCCCATGGATCATCTTTTGGCCATTTTCGGGAGTTTTGAACTTCTCATCAAACCGAACTGCATTTTGCTCAACCGCGGCGATTGCAGTTACCAGTTTGAAAGTTGAGCCCGGTTCAATTATATCAGCTACAGCAAAGTTTCGCCGGTTTTCATTTTCGATGGTTGCAGGTGCATTGGGGTTATACACGGGATAATTGGCCATCGCCTTAATTGCCCCGGTTTTGGGGTCCATCACAATAGCTGTACCATATTTCGCAAGATGGCGTGTTACACCATCTCTGAGCTCCTCTTCAACAATAGCCTGAATTTTTGAATCGATTGTGGTGTGTAGTGAATATCCCTGTTTAGGCAATTTTCGCGGAGCACCTACATAAGCAAAAATTTGATTGAGGCGATCCTTACGAACCTGCTGCTGGCCATCACTGCCGCGAAGAATGTTGTTATAACGGCTCTCGAGGCCGGCCATTCCATCCATATTATGGTTTACAAATCCAACTACATGGGCAGCCAGGCTTTCAAAATTATAATTTCTTCTGTACTCCTCTTCCAGGATTAAACCTCTGAGGCCCAATTCAGTCAGATCTTCGTACGCCTGTACAGGCACACTGCGTTCAAGCACAAGATATTGTGATCTTGAAGGCGAACTGTTTATTCTGTTGATATAAGACTGGGCAGAGCGGCCTGTATGAGAACTCAGAACAGAAGCGATATTTCGAACGGCATCAGTGCCTCTTATAAGAAGTGGATCAACAGCTACCTTATATATAGCGGTGTCGGTTACAAGAAGGGAGCCGTTCGAATCGTATATATTACCTCGCTGTGCAGGAATGGATATAAAGTCGATAGCTTGTGAATTCCAAAGCTCCCTTAAACCTTCGCCTTCAACAAAATTTACACGTAAAATTTGCACAAGAATAGCGGTTGGGAGTAACATCAATAAACCCAAAAGCAAAAACATACGGCCCATAATGGAGCTGCGTTCGTTCATTTAGCTTCCGCTTGAATATAGATGATTTGATCTGCCGGCCCGGCATTTACAAAGCCTTGCTGGCGTGCAATTCGATAAATTTGCTGAGGACCGGTAATCCGGTCGTACTCAAGTCTTGTTTGATGATAATGCCGCTGTGCTTTATTAAACTCATTTTCAAGCTGATTAACTTCGGTTAATGTCTGCTGAGTATTAAACACATGGGCGATATAGAGAATCCCGCAAATTCCGATCAGGAAACTTGCGAGCACAACCTTCCAGGGGGTAAAAGCCGGAAGTTTTGTTTTTTTGTCTGTAGGGGTGCGTCTGCCATGGGATGGGGCAGAACCGCCTGTATTAAGCTTTTTGGTGGTAATAGTACGTCGTTTATTTCTGGCTATCTTTCCACCGGAAATTCCATTTTTTTGTGCTATGGGAGGACTTTTCACAATCATTCTTCGCTCCCTGTTTTTTCCGCTACCCGCAGTTTGGCACTTCGAGCAGCAGGGTTGGCTTTAATCTCTTCGTCGGATGGCGTAATGATTTGCCGTGTGATCATTTTGACTGATGAAACCGGATTTCCGTAAAAATCTTTTTCGATAGCGCCTTCAAAATTTCCGCTCTTAAAGAAGTTTTTTACCAATCTGTCTTCAAGTGAATGGTAGGAGATGGCCACAATTCTGCCGCCAGGCTTTAAAATTTCAAGTGCCTCGGCCAATCCCTGCTTCAATACATCAAGTTCTCTGTTTACCTCTATCCGTATTGCCTGGAAAACTCTTGCAACAGATTTGATGATATGCCTACCATAGAGAACACTTTCAATCGCTTCGCGAAGTTCAAGAGTGGTTTCAATTGGCCTTCTGTCGATGATCTCTTTGGCAATTTGCCGGCTGAGCCGCTCTTCACCGTAATGGAAAATTATATCGCGCAGTTTTTCGTAGTCGTAGCTGTTCACCACATCATACGCTGATACCCCGCTCAGTTCACTCATTCGCATATCCAATGGCCCATCGTGCTGAAAGCTGAACCCTCTGCCGGGTTCCCGTATTTGATGGGTTGATACACCCAGGTCAAAAAGAATGCCTGATATGTTTCCGTGATATTCAGCAGGAACGATGGTTTTCAGATACCCAAAGTTTCCTGAGATGGGAGTGAACCGATCGTCATTACCGATCTTTTCTGCAGCGGCTTTGTGAGCTTCACTATCCTGATCTACTCCAAGTAGTTTTGCTTCTTTATTAAGATTCGCGAGGATTTTAGCGCTGTGGCCTCCGCCACCAAGAGTGGTGTCTATATATATACCCGCTTTGTCTGTAATGAGAAACTCAACAGAAGCATCGAGCAGAACCGGTATATGTGGAAAAAAATCAGTCATAAGATCAGTCCTCATCGTCTATGTCTCCTCCCATTACCTGCTCAAAGAGCTCCTGGTAAGATTCAAAGCTCAGTTCGTTGTCGATTTGATCAAGTTTTTCAGGCGACCAGATTTCAATTCGCTCACCGCTGCCGATAAAAATGGCTGTAGAACTGATTTCAGAAAAGTCCATCAAATGAGAGGGGAGAGAGAGACGATTTTGCTTATCTAAAACCAGATCTTCGGCAAATCGAAGAAAATTCCGGATTACTGTACGGCCTTTTCGTGAGAAATTGTTGATCTTTGAGAGCTTTTCTTCAACAAGTTCCCAGCGGTCTTGTGGGTAGAGATAGAGGCAAGGTTCAAGGCCGCGAAGTATGGTAAATCGATCCTGAGCTGCAGGGCTGACAGTTTTGCGCAACTTGGCCGGAAAAGCAACACGGCCTTTATTGTCTACACTGTGTTCATATTGCCCTTTGAAGCTTGGCACGAGGATCTCTGTTTTTGATTGCTAAAAATTCTTTAGGATAGCCGGAATAGGAAATACAGACAGTTTCTCCCACTATCCCCCACATCTCCCCACAATGTACCCCATTGACCCCTATTTTGTCAAGAAGAAACTGAAAGAAAAATGGATGAATCTGTGAAAACCTGTTAAAGAGCGGAATAGAGTACTAATTAAGCATAATTACACCGAAATGATGTGCGGTGGTAAAAAGTGGGGCATTTTTTTATGAAGAAAAAAAACTATGATCTGTTTCTGTAAAAATTCTCGTGTTGATAGGTAGAAGAGATGAATAATGTATCATCGATAAATATAAATAATGATTAAAAAACAGATTAGAGATATGAAAAAACTATTACCAGCATTTTTAATAGCAGCTTTACTCGCTATAGGGTTTTCAGATTCACAAGCACAGGATACCAGATTTGGTTTAAAGGGTGGTCTCTCTTTTTATCAGGTTGGAGGCGAACTTAGCGTATCGTTTATGGGCTTTAGTGAAACTGAAACCTTCGATAGCGGCACACGCATGGGTTTTCATGGGGGGATCTTCATGGAGAAACCAATTAATGAGTACCTGTCTATTCAGCCGGAAATTAACTTTATCCAGAAGGGTGGATCCGAATCGGATAGTGACGAATTTGTGGATTTCAGTGATGAGGACGTAACCCTCAGTTATATTGATGTGCCCCTTCTCTTAAAAGTAAATATCCCTCTTGATGGTAACATCTCGCCATTTATTACCGCCGGCGGATATTTAGGCTATTTACTGGATGCAAAAGCTGAATTTGGAGGCACTACAGAAGACATATCAGACGAGGTAAAGGATATTAGCTATGGCCTCTTATTTGGAGTGGGTGCCAACTTTGGCAATTTCTTTATTGAAGCCCGATATGATTATGGCTTGAGTAACGTTTTTGATGATGACCTCTTTGATGATGAGCTGAATGGTGATTTTGATGATATTAACTTTGACTTCAAAGTAAGAAACAGTGGTTTCAGTATTGCAGTTGGGATAATGTTCTAAGCAAACTTTTTGGTCAAAACATACGAAAAAGCCTCATGTTGTGAACAGCATGAGGTTTTTTTTTGGCTATTATTTTGAGTGTAAAACTCCTGTTATTCTAAGTTCCATAAAATCAATACCAAATTAGGCGGTATTAATTAAATCTAACAGAAGAGTTTCTGTTTTTTTGTTAAGCGATGTATTAAATTTAATTAGATAAAGAGAGGTAAAAATACTTTAATAGAATTAACAACGGAGGAGTTATGAACAGAACAAAGAGAGCCTTATACATAGTAGTTGCTCTTCTTTTTGTGCCATTTATGGTATTAAGTTGTAGCGACGATAATAGCACTGCACCAGTTGATGATGGGCCATTACCACCAACTTTCAATATCAGTTCATTACAAACAACATTAGTAGGTGGAGATCCCGGAATTCGTTTCAGGGCCTCTTCAAATGTACGTGTAAGATTGGTTGAGATTGTAGTAACAAACCCAAATAATGCATCGATTAGCTATAGTCCTCAAGGTTTAATTGTTCAGGCGAATCAGGCTTTCGATCTTCAGGAAGATGGAACAGCGTTCTTTAAGTGGAGCGGAACATGGAGATTTAAGTTTGTTGGCAACCATGAACCCGGGGGCGAGGCATTTGATATAACTCAGCAAATGAGTGTAAGTGCTAAAGAACTACCCTTTATCATTGAAGGGCAATAATAATCTTTAAAAAAACCCCGCAAGTCGGGGTTTTATTCTAGTGCCTAATGATTCAGTTGTTAAATACTTAGAATATCAGCCAAAATTCCTGCAGCTGTAACTTCTTTACCTGCACCGGGTCCCTGGATGATCAATGGCTGATCGAAATATCGCCGGCTTTTAATACTTAACAGATTATTGGTACCTGTAAGCTGGCCAATGGATGATGACTTCGGAACAGATTGGATTCCCACTTTTATCTTACCGTCTTTCAGAATTCCGGTATATCTCAATGTGTGTCCTGCGGTATTGGCTTCTTCCAGCTTTGATTTCCACTCATCATCAAATGTGTGCAGCTCTTCAAGAAATGTAACTGAGTCCACCGATTTCAATTTTTCCGGGATCAGCGATTCAACTTCCAGCTCATCACGCTCTATGTAGAGTCCACAAATACGTGCAAGAATCAGAAATTTTCTGGCTACATCTTCACCTGAAAGGTCATCACGCGGATCCGGTTCGGCATAGCCAAGTGTTCTTGCCTGGATCACCGATTCACTGAAACTCTTTCCTTTATCAAGTTCTGAGAAGAGATAGGTCATTGTGCCGGATACTACTCCGCTGATTTCAATGATTTTATCTCCGGTATACTGCAAATTTTTGATGGCATAAATCAACGGTAAACCGGCGCCGACGTTTGTTTCGTAAAGAAACTGTACGCCATTTTCGGCCGCACAGTGGTGGAGCAGATCAAATTTTTCCTGGCTTTGAGTATTGGCGAGTTTACTCGGCGTTACTACGTGGATATTGTTTTTGAGAAGCCGCGGATAGAGTTCAGCTACTTCGGCACTTCCGGTTGAATCTATAAAAACCACACTTCCTTTTTCATAAGATGAGAGTTTTTCGATGATCTCATCCCAATCTCTTTCAGGTGCTCTGAGCAGATTTTTAAGTGAGTAGTTGCTTTGGCTGCGGTCGTACCATAAGGTGTGTTTGCGATTGCATACACCAAGCACCCGAAGTGATTTTTCCGTGCCATATTTTGAAACCTGTTTCAAAAGCGTGTTACCTACAGCGCCAACTCCGGCTATAAACAGTTTTTTCACTTTCTCAGCTTTTTCTGGTGTGGGACTCTTAAAGGCTTTTAACTGTGTCATAGTATTTTGATCTGTTTCTCTGTTTTTTCAAAAAGGGTTCAATTATCTTGTTTAGTTGTTCAAATTCAATAAGGAATGCATCATGACCGTAATCCGATGTAATCTCACTGTATGCAGCATTACCAAGCAGGCGAGCTAATTCTTTCTGTTCGTAAACGGGGTAGAGATGGTCCGAGTTAATCCCAATTACTTCAACAGGGATAGCGATCTTCTTCAACACCTCCTCAGCTGAACCTCTGCCTCTGGTTACATCATGCGTATCCATTGATTTTGTAAGTGAAACGTAGCTCAGGGCATCAAAACGTTTGGCCAGTTTCTCACCCTGATAGTTCAGGTATGACTCTACCTGGAACTGTCCGTCCTCGTTTTGAAGCTTCCTGCCAAATTTCCGGTTGTAATCTTCAGGTGTGCGATAGGTTATCATGGCCATCATACGGGCGGCTGCAATTCCCTGAAAGGGAGCATCATCCTTCTCATAATCACCGTTATTCCACTTCAGATCACTAAAAATAGCAGTACGTTGGGCATGGCTTATACCGATAGCCCAGGGTGTGTGCGATTTGCCCATTGCAATGAGTGCAGCTGATCTGATCCGGTTGTCTGTAATGATAAACTCAAGAGCCTGCATACCTCCCAAAGATCCTCCGATGATCAGCTCAATGCCTTTGATATCAAGCTGATCAAGCAGCATCTGCTGGAATTTCACCATATCTCTGATGGTAATAGTTGGAAAACTGCTTTTATACGGTCTTCCGGTTTCCGGATTGATGGTCCACGGCCCGATAGAACCGTAACAACTTCCGGGTACATTGATGCACAGGATAAAATTTTTGGCCGGATCAGCTATTCGCCCTTCACCAATCAATCCCGGGAACCATTCATCTGCTGCAGCGTGGCCGGTTAGGGCATGGCAAATCAGTATAACATTATCCCTCGAATCGTTCAGAGTGCCCCAGGTTTTGTAGGCAATTTCTGCGTTATCGAAGCGAAATCCCGATTCGGTAATAAATTGTTTTTCCAGGTTTGATTTGGTAATACCCTGATTCATGCAAATATTTTAGTTTATGCTCACCTGTTTTTGTGGTACCGACAAGTGAACGTACTTATTCAAATTGTTTTGGGATTTAGAAACTCAATTTTTCCATTTACAGGCACAGGGTTCTTGATAATGTCGAGAACCGGGCATCTGTTTACAGAAAATAATTCGAGTTGTTTAAGTTTTTCCGGATTAGTTTCTGATGTTTCAATTACAGTTTTAAAAGAAACACTGTTGAAGCCGGGGCGTTCATCGTTAAGGTTTAAAAAACCGTGGAGATCCAGATTACCCTCCGCCTCTACTTTTACCGAATTAACATCGATTCCAAGCACTGAAGCGTATGCCTTAATTACAATTTCCTGGCAGGCTGCAAATGCACCAAGTACATATTCTACCGGGTTCGGACCAAGATCAGTACCGCCAAGTTCTTTCGGTTCATCAGACAGAAAACTGAAATCACGAACAGATATGTGAGCACGGAAACCCTCAGTAAGCTCTGACTTAGCTCTGAATACAGCATTCGCCTTTGAAGGGTCATCCTGAATTCCACGTATGAGGCTGAGTATTGAGTGCTCTATTTGTTTATCGATATTTGTTTCTGGAATTGTTGTAGTACTCATTTGTATATTTATTTTTGAATGATGCCGGTTGACCTTCCGCTAAAAAGTTTCATCCGGCGTTGATCATTGAAGACCCGGTTCCGTTTTACGGAGCCGGGTTTTTATTTTTTGTTGAGTTACGTGTGAACTTTGATTTTGCTGAATGCCTGCTCAAAGTCTGCAATAATATCATCAATGTGTTCAATTCCAACCGATACACGAATCAGGTCTTCCTTTACACCACTTGAAGTTTGCTCATCGGCAGAAAGCTGCTGATGAGTGGTTGATGATGGATGAATAACCAGAGTTTTTGCATCCCCAACATTTGCAAGATGGCTGGCCAGTTCCACGCCTTCAATGAACTCCCGCGCAGCATCATATCCGCCTTTCACACCGAATGTGAGCACGGCACCAAATCGCCCGTTTTGCAGATATTTTTTACCGTTATCATGATGCGGATGATCCGGAAGTCCGGTGTAGTTTACCCAGGATACGGCATCCTGAGTTTTGAGCCATTCAGCCAGTTTCTGTGCATTTTCAGTATGGCGTTCGGCACGCAGAGAGAGCGTTTCAAGACCTTGCAGAAGCAGGAAACTGTTGAATGGTGAAATGGCCGGGCCAACATCACGAAGCCCTTCAACCCGTGCACGAATAGCAAAAGCTATATTTCCAAAGGGACCATCAGTTCCGAAAACTTCCCAGAAGTTCAGGCCGTGGTATCCCGGAGCGGGATCAGTAAAGAGCGGATATCGTCCGTTGCCCCAGTCGAAATTTCCGGCATCTACAATCACACCGCCAATACTTGTACCGTGCCCGCCAATCCATTTTGTGGCAGATTGCACAACAACATTCGCACCATGATCGATAGGTCGAGCAATGGCCCCGGCTGCGCCAAATGTGTTATCCACGATAAGTGCTACACCGTGTTTTTTAGCAACAGCTGCAATTCCCTCAAAATCGGGTACATTACCACGCGGATTGCCAATACTTTCTACATAAATCGCTTTTGTATTTTCGTCGATAGCTGCTTCAAAATCCGCCGGAGAATCATCACCACCAACGAACTTCACGTCGATTCCAAGCCTTGGCAAGGTAACTTTAAATTGATTGTAGGTACCGCCATATAAATTTGGAGTGGATACGATATTATCTCCTGCCTGTGCAAGAGTAATCACCGCTAAAAATTGCGCGGCTTGCCCGGAAGATGTTGCCACAGCCGCGGCACCTCCTTCAAGTGCGGCAATTCGCTTTTCAAACACATCAGTGGTTGGATTCATGATGCGTGTGTAGATATTGCCAAAATCTTTCAGTGCAAAGAGAGTGGCAGCATGTTCGGTATCATCAAACTGATACGATGTTGTTTGATAGATAGGAACGGCGCGCGAACCCGTGGTTGGATCCGGTTCCTGACCTGCATGAAGCTGCAGTGTTTCGAATTTGTAGTTTTTTGCTTGTCCGTTATTGCTCATTGTGGTATCTGTTTTAGTAGTTGAGTTGAATTTTTTAAAGGCTAATGCCTGGAGATATCAATGCCGGCCGATGATCAGTTTTTATCACGAATCAAAAACTGGTGATCGACCTTCATACACCTGTTTTGAAACATTTTTACTCCTGCCGCCCGGGCTTTTTCGATTTCGGTTTCGTGGCTTCCAACACCGAGCTGAAGCCATATTGCTTTTGGGTTTACTTCAAGAGCTTCATCCACTACCTGTGGCACATATTCCGGTTTTACAAAAATGTCTACCGCATCTATTTTGTCAGGAATGGATTTTAAATCGGGATAGGCTTTAACTCCCAGAATTTCATCAGCACCGGGGTTTACCGGGTAGATGGTGTAACCGGCTTTTTGAAGATATCGGCCAACAAAATGACTGTCTTTCTGTCTGTTTCTGGAAATTCCCACGATGGCTATGGTTTTAATTTCATGTAAAAGCAGTTCGAGTGAATCGGTTTCAGCCGCAAGTTCGGGTGTAGACCTCATCTTTTTGTCGAACCAGTTGGTAAATGTGTTTTTCAAATCTTCAATATTTTTACAGTACAGCCCACAAACTTTTGAGCATAAAAAAAGCCTCTTCCGAAAATCCTTACTTGGGAAAGATTTTCAGAAGAGGCTTTGTGTAATGGGAGCCTGTCTTCTCATCTTTCCCTGATTCTGTATTTTTACAAAATCGGGCAGGATTTAGCACCTGACTCCCGACAATTAACTTGTCGGGACGGTTGCTAAGGTTTCGCAGGGCCTGTCCCTCCACCTTTCGTGATAAGAGTTCAATGTTTTAAAGAACAAATCCGGAAGTACGGATAACAAAAAAGCCCTGCTGTTACCAGAGGGCTTATCAAAATGTTTATAAAATCAATATACCCTCTGTATTATGTACAACAGCACATACACATCAAACAGGTAATATTTTGTTCTGATTTTTTCACTATGTAGATGATAACACTCTTTTCATACACAATGCAAAATTTTTTTTTGTATAGATATTGGATTGTAAGATCAATTGAGTTTTACTTTTCTGCATTCAAGCCAATAATCATTCACTCTGAGAGATCGTAGCGTTTAAGAGTTCCATTTACGCCTTCAATTATTTCCGGGAGATCCTCCGGATTGATCTTCTCCAGGTTATTTTCGAGATCGAAGGTGGTGATTTCAAAATTTTCGGTATCCTTAAAAAAATCGATCAGGGTTACGGTTCGGCGCGCAGGTAAATTGGAATTCAGTAAAGCCCGTGGCCCACTGCCAATCGCTCCGGCTGAGAGCAGTAAAACCCCCTCTTTTTCGGCCGGATAATAAGCATGATGATGTCCGCCGATGTAAATATCGAGTCCGGCACCACGAACGGCTTCAAAAAGCTTGTCAGCATCTCTCAGGATTTCCCCTTCGCGATTTCGGCCCTCAGCTACTGCATGGAAGGGCAGATGCCCCATCAGTATTCTGTAGCTGGCATTTTTTGCTTCATCAATTGCCAGTTGATCCATCACCCACTCTTTGTCCCGGTCAGAAATAACTGAATAGGATGCATCCCAGCTCATTACAAAAAGATCATTCACAGTAAAGCTGTAATTGAACGGATAGTTTTCACCATCCACCATATCCAGCAAGTGTGGGTGTTGGGTCCAGTAGTTTTTAGCAATTTCCCGTTCATGATCGAAGGTGCCGCTGCGCGATGCATCATGATTCCCCATCGTAACACCAAAGGGGATATTCATGTTGCGTACAGGCGCCGCAATGGTTTCTTCGAATGCTTCCCACATGGCATGAATATTTTCTTCGTCCAGCGCAAGGCTTTGTCCGGCTATATAATCCCCGGCCGATAATATCGCATCGGGCTGCCATCTCTCAATCCAGGCGAGTGTAGTATCAACATATACATCGTAGTGTGTTGAACCGTAGCTTTCGTTCATATCGGATATGATAACGATACGTGTATCACCTCTTTCAGGGCTTTGAGCGTTAACTGTATTAAAACCTGAAATGAGGCAAAATGCGAACGATATCAGTAGCATTATTGCAGTATTCATAATGGTGCTTTAACAGATACTGAGGATTCAATTATTCTCTTGGGGTTTTGCCGTATATAAACGGTACGGTTTTGGCCACACCTGCAGAGAAATGGCTGACGGAAAAGTCGAAAATTTCATCAACCAGGGCGAACCAGTTTGAATGTACATCTTGAGTGTGAATGGCAATAGTGAGGTCGGTTTCAGGAATGTACATTAGAATGTTGCGGTAATCCATCAGGGCGCCTGTATGGCCATGATGGGGAATTCCGCCTATATCCCAGATTCTCGTTCCCAAACCGTAATTCTGCCCGCCAAGATCAGCTCCAATGTTCTTATTCAGTTTTGATGTGAGTTCATCCGACAGAAAACGGCCGCCATAAAACATTCTGCCAAACTCAGCTACATCAGCGGGGTTGGCAGCTATAGCTCCGGCTGAAGAAACAGTGGTGAGGTGATATTCGTAGGAACGCGGGTTAAGAGCGAGCTCATCTATAGGGTTTGATGAGGTAGAAAAATTGTCGTACAAAGTATTTTTGAGGCCAAGAGGTTCAAAAATATATTGAGTGTAAGCATCACTCAGATGAAGCCCGGTGACCTCTTCAATCAGAGCGCCCAATACATAAAAAGCAGTATTTGAGTAGCCATAACCTGATCCGGGACTAAACAGCGGACCGTTATTTCTGGCAAACTCAACAATTTCATCAACTGTCCATATTTTTGTGGATGAAAATGACGGGTGCCCCCAAAATGAGTTGGAGTTCAGGTGATCGAAAACCCCTGCAGTGTGGCTTAGTATCTGGCGAATGGTCATACTGCCGGAGTTTGGAAGCAGTGTTTCGTAATGATCTGCAAGCTTATCATCCAGACTGAGTACACCTTCTTCCACAAGTTTTAATATGATTGCCGTGGTCATCGGTTTTGTAACACTTGCAACTCTGAATAAATTAGTGTGGTCGACAGCCGGAGCATTAAAACCGGATCCATGGGTTCCGGTAAATGCTCGATACAAATTTTGATCGGTATCAATAACATTAACTGCTAACCCCTGTAATCCCGGTGTACGAAGTCGAGTCATCTCATCAACTGCACTTTGAAAGGCAGCTTCAGTGTGATTAATAAAAACCTGAACCTGGATATTTGAAGAGTATGTAAGCGTTCCGTTGGTTGCCTCCACTTCAATCTGATACAGGCCTGCATCCTGCTCCGTGGGCAAACCGGACAGGCGTGCCCCGTCGGGGGAAAAGGTAAGCCAGGGCGGCAGATTCTCTGCGATAACTTCAACGGGCAAACCCTGCGGGTCATCCGTATCAATTATGAGTGAAAAATCTTCGCCAATAAAGGCTGAAAAGCGGCCTTGTGTTAAAATTTCGGGTGGCTGATCTACAGTGGATGATGTGTCACTGCAGCTATAGATAATGAGTGAAAACAGAATGAATACACTGAATAGATAACGTTGATACATCTGGTTAATATAAATTACAGTTAAGAAATTCACGAGATAATCAATCAGGATAAAAACATGGATTGAATCCGTTAATTAGTATCCTAAACTTCTCACCATGTTCTCTTTTTCCCGCCATTTTTCCCGCACTTTCACATGCAATTCAAGAAACACCTGTTTTCCGAGAAATAGCTCAATCGATTCGCGTGATTTAATGCCCAGTTTTTTGATTGCTTCACCGCCTTTGCCAATCAACATTCCTTTTTGTGATTTGCGGTTTACAATGATATCTGCACTGATTCGGTCAATATCGGCTTCCTCCTTGTACTGTATGACGTCTACTGTGCAGGAGTAGGGGATCTCTTCATGAAACTGCAAAAAAACCTGTTCTCTGATCAGCTCCGATACAAAAAACCGGAGCGGATGTTCACTCAAATCTTCCTTAGGATAGAAAGGAGGCCCGGGTAAAATAATCGAGCGAATACTGCTCATCAGCTCTTCGATTCCATCCCCTCTTAAAGCAGATACAAAATGTGTGGATCGGATTTTAAGTTTTTCAGAAAGTTCAGCGGCTTTAATTTTCGCTTCGTTTTCATTGACGGCATCAACTTTATTTACAACAAGCAGAATCGGCTTGTTGATTGATCGAAGCAGCTCAATAACCTCGTCAGTGGGATGACGGTCGGTGGGATCATAAATAAACAGGATTACATCGGCATCGGCCCGGGCGCGTTCCACTGTGTTCATCATTGCGCGCTGCAGCTCATATTTTGGTGTAATAACTCCCGGTGTGTCCAAAAATATGATCTGGGTGTCATCATCAGAAAAAATACCCACAACCTGGTGTCGCGTAGTCTGCGCTTTGTGCGTAGTGATGGATATTTTGCTGCCAAGTATGCGGTTCATCAGCGTGGATTTTCCGGCATTTGGTTTGCCAATGATGGCTGCGTAACCCGATTTATGTTGTGATTTTGTCAAAATTTATCCATTAGGGTTTTAAGCATTCATGATTCTGATGTATTCCTTGACTGTTTTTTCAAGACCCAAATAGAGTGCTTTTGAAATCAGTGCGTGCCCAATACTTATATCGTGTAAATGAGGTACTTCACGAATTAGTATGGGTAGATTGTCCAGATTTAAACCGTGCCCCGCATTCACAATCATACCTGCATCATGAATAAGTTCTGCCCCTTTTTTCAGGCGATCAAGCTCTTTTTGCCGAGATTCTTCGTCCGGAGCATTTGCAAAGGTGCCGGTGTGAAGTTCTATGGCGTGGGTACCTAATTCGTGGGCAAGTTCAATATCGGTTGGATTGGGATCGAGAAAAAGGCTTAGTTTGATATCAGTATCTTTAAATGCGGGGAACACCCGGTTTTTATAATCTTCAAATACGGTTTTCATGTTGAGCCCGCCTTCCGTTGTAAGCTCTTCACGGCCTTCGGGAACAAGAGTGCAGAGCTCCGGTTCTATCTCCCTGCAGATGGTAATCATTTCATCGGTTGCGGCCATTTCAAAATCAAGGATGCCTTGTACAGACTTTTTTAATCTGTAAACATCATCATCGCGAATGTGGCGTCTGTCGCCTCGCAGATGGAATACAACTCCGGCAGCACCGGCATTTTCACAAATTTCGGCTGCTTCAACCGGGTCTGGATAACCTTCGCCACGGGCATTGCGAAGTGTGGCAACATGATCGATATTTACTAATAACTGCATAACTTTTTATTCTTGTTTCGTTGAAGATACAATAATCGTAACCAAATAATCATTCGGCAATATCCGTTGAAGCGTTCTCTTTTTTTAATACCATTCATTTTTGCACTCATTGTTAGTTCTTGTGGAGTCATCAGGGAGGGCCAGCGGCAAGCGCCAAAAAGCCCAACTCCCCCATCAACTACGCCGGCTATCACGGTATCTGAAGAGACCCCTTCAATGACTGCTGTGCAGGATCAACTCCAAAGTGCTCATGCTCAGTGGCGGGGCACACCATATGTTTTGGGTGGTAGCAGCCGATCCGGTATTGACTGTTCAGCGTTTACACAAACAGTATTCAGGGAATATTTCGATGCACCTTTACCAAGAAATACGCGGGAACAGCTTCAGGTAGGAAGCGGTATTCGCCGCCAGTTAATCCGGCCGGGTGATCTTGTTTTCTTCAGAACGGCTCGGAACGTGCTCCATGTTGGAATTGCCATGGAGGATGGAGATTTTCTTCACGCATCCGTATCGAACGGTGTGATGATTTCGAACTTATCGGATTCATACTGGGCAGGAAGATATCTTGGAGCGAGAAGAGTGTTGTAAAAAAAAATGGTACGTTGGTAATCGCGTTGAATCACTCCAAAAAAAACTGAAGTTTCCCCTCTCAAACTGTATCTTTGTAACAATCACGCAATCGATTCGTTTTAAGGCAAAAAACAGTGCTTTGTTATGATCAGACCAATGTTCGGCCATAGAGCCAAGCCAAAAAAATTTGATATACCACTCAGATATTACGACCCTGAGGAGGATGAAAAACGCAGAAAACGGATTCGAATTCAGACCAATCGTAACAGGCACCGCCACCGAAGCCAAAACATTCGGGTGATAGTTTATGCACTCGGGCTTGGACTTGTGATCTGGATAATTTCAGTACTTTAACTCATCAATTCATCTCAAAAAAAAAGGATTCCAAAGCTTTTTGAATCAAACAGGAGACATCGGGCAGTCCATTATCAGGACCATGCCCCCCGAACTATTCAACAAAATTGCAGCAGGCGAGGTTATACAACGCCCGGCTTCCGTTGCCAAAGAACTACTCGATAACGCCATCGATGCAGGAGCCGACCGCATCAAACTGATTGTGCAGCAGGCCGGCCGAACACTTGTTCAGGTGATCGACAATGGCTGTGGGATGTCGCAGGCGGATACCCGGCTCTGTTTTGAGCCCCATGCCACATCAAAAATTCAATCGATTGAAGATCTTTACCGGGTACGAACCATGGGCTTTCGGGGTGAGGCGATGGCGTCGATTGGCTCCATTTCGCAGGTGGAAATGAAAACCAAACGGGTTGAAGACGATTCGGGTACGCTGCTTGAACTTTGGGGAGGAGAAGAGAAACGGTTTGAACCGGTAGCGGTTGATGATGGGACCTCAATTGCCGTTCGCAACCTTTTTTACAATGTTCCGGCACGCCGTCAGTTTTTAAAGACCGATGCAACCGAGCTTCGTCATATCATCAGAACTTTTCAAACCGCAGCACTTGCAAACACAAATATAGAATTTGAGATGCATGCCGATGGAGAACAGATCCACCATCTGCCGGTGCAAAAACTTGAACAGCGGATTGCATCCCTTTTTGGCAAACAGTACAAAGCCAGCCTTATTCCGTTTGAAGAGCAGACCAGTTACGTGAAAATCAGCGGTGTTCTGGCCGACCCGAAACTTGCCAAAAAAAGCCGGGGTGAGCAATTTCTTTTTGTTAACGGTCGCCCGTTTCAGCACCGGTATTTAACGTATGTGCTGCTCAGCCTGTTTGATACATGGACCCGACAAAATGAGTACCCGTTTTATGCCATCTTTTTTGAAATGGACCCTACTCAGCTCGATGTAAACGTGCACCCAGCCAAACTGGAAGTGAAATTTGATGATGAAAAAAGCATCATTCAGCTGGCACGCTCGGTAGTGAAAAAGGCGATTAACCAATATTTTGCGGTGCCTGATGTTAGCAGGTCCGATACGTTTCAGAATGATTTTGATCTCTCATTTGAGCGAATATCAGGAAGTCCTTCTCAAAAGAGTAATTTTCGAAGAGGGGAAGAGCCGGTTCAGTTTCCATCCAGGATCAATTTTCCATCAGGCCGGGTTGATGGTGACGATGCAGCCGAACGATTATATAGTGATTCAGGCCGGTCAATTCAATCAGAATACAGAAAAACTGATTCATCAACTGATACTGAACGAGGCCAAAAAGAGTTTTCAGAGCGGGGATTCTGGCAGCTTCATAACCGGTATATCCTTACGCAAACACGATCCGGATTAACCATTATTGATCAGCATACAGCTCACAAACGTATTATCTACGAAAAAGCGCTGAGTGCAACCGAGGAAACGTTGCCCGGTACCCAGCAGCTTCTGTTTGCCCAGACAGTAGAACTCTCAGCTACCGATTTTTCGCTGCTGAAGGAGTTGTTGCCGATCATTTTACGAATGGGATTCAGTATTCAGCTTTTGAGCGGAAATACAGCCATTATCAATGGTGTTCCTGCCGATATTGAAATTGGGGATGAGCGCCAGGTACTGCGCGAAATGCTGCAGCAGTATAGAGAACTGAATAAAAGACCGGCATTGGATGCCCGCCGAAAAGTGGCTATCGCATTTGCATCGCGCACGGCTATCCCGCGAGGCAAGCGGCTCACTGAGGCAGAGATGGAGATGCTGATCGATCAGCTTTTTGCATGCGAAGAACCCTACTCAGACCCGCTCGATAAGCCCACCCTTATCTATATGCCGATGGATGATATCAAAAATCGGTTCAGGTAGAGCTATCGGGGAAAAAAGGTATTTCTTGAGATTGGATCATGTTTTGATTGTGACCACGTGAATTTTCCTTTTCAGGTTGCTTCTGAGTTGGTTACTCCATTACTTCGATAGAAACGGTAATCACTCATTGGATTTTTGTGAACATACTTGCAGTTGAACCATTTTATAACGGATCGCACCGGGCTTTTTTGAAAGGGCTTCAGGAGAATTCCCGCCATAACATCATTCCCATAAAACTGGATTACCGGCGCTGGAAATGGCGTATGCATGGCGATTCTGTGAAACTGGCTGAGATGTCAGCCGAAATCAATGAAGAGATCGATCTTCTGCTGGTGAGCAGCATGGCGAACTTGCCGGCTTTTCTTGCACTAACCAATCCCCGGTTTGCACACACTCCCAAGGTGATGATGATGCATGAAAATCAGCTTACACAGCCGATGCCTGAGGGAGAGGAACGCGATATTACCTACTGTTATGTGAATTATATCAGTATGCTTTCTGCTGATAAATTGATCTTTACTACGAAATTTCACCTGAATGATCTGCTTGAAGAGCTTCCGAAATTTCTGGAGAATTTTCCGGATGACAAACATTACAAAACCGTTGATCAGATTCGGGAAAAAAGTTTGGTGATGTACCCCGGACTGGATCTCTCTGTTTTTGATAAACAACCCGACACCCGTAAGAATAATAACCGTCCTGTGATTGTGTGGAACCAGCGCTGGCAGTTCGACCGGAACCCTGCCATGTTTTTCAAAGTGCTGAACCGACTGAACGATATTGACCTGGAATTCGACCTGATTCTTGCCGGAGACTCACAGCATAAAAAACCCGAGGAGTTCGAAAAAGCGTGGAAACGGTTTGGTGATCAGATTACCCATTTCGGTTATGTTGAAAATGTTGAGAACTACAGCAAACTGCTGCATTCAGGTGATATTGTGGTTTCAACGGCTACGCATGAATTTTTCTGTGTGGCGATTATGGAAGCGATCTATTGCGGCTGCCATCCACTTGTTCCAAACAGCCTTCACTACCCCGAGCTTATTCCTGACTCCCTGCATAAACCATTGCTGCATGCTCCGGTAATCTATGAGACGGAGGATGATCTTTTTCATGCCCTGAAAGATCTGCTTACAGGTAAAACGCAGCCGCTTCCTAAGGCATCATTGCAGAACATCAATAAACATCTCGACTGGAGCCGGATGATTGATCGTTATGATTCACTGTTTGACCAGCTCAAAAAAACGAAAAGCCTGGCTGCATTTTAGAAGGTGGCAGCTCATTGAATCGTTAACCCGCAACGCCTGAAGGTCTTTCTGACGCTTCAGGGATGCTCAACTTTACGCTTGCGCGAGTGTTTAGTCAGACATGGTATTTCTTATGAGTGGAAAGGTTTTGATAACGTATAGGATTTAAGAACGTATTGGATGAAGTTACCGGCACGAGAAATACAATGTCTTGTTCAAGCTGAAACGAAGTTCATTGATTTGGTAAAGGTTATCTTTCAGTCGTGCGCAGCTCATCGAAGCGTTAACCCGCAACGCCTGAAGGTCTTTCAGACGCTTCAGGGATGCTCAACTTTCAATTTTGTTAGAAGGGGGCTTCATCATCCCCGCCGGGAATGTGTGGTGGCGGAGGTGGCAGCGCAGCATTAGATTCAGCAGGTTCATTCAGAAAATCGTTACCACCGGGCCCCGACTCTACTCTCGAGAGGCGTTCAAAACGGGCATACTCTTTCACAAAGAACATTCGGGTTGAACCAACAGGCCCGTTACGCTGCTTCCCGATAATTAACTCAGCAAGACCGTTGGTCGATTCACCCTCGGGTGTTGTCGTAATACCATAATATTCAGGCAGGTAGAGGAAACAGACCACATCGGCATCCTGCTCAATAGAGCCTGATTCCCGCAAGTCACTAAGCTGAGGCCGTTTGTCTCCGCCACGCTGCTCAACCTGACGGCTAAGCTGAGACAGTGCAATCACAGGAACATCGAGTTCTTTGGCAAGAGATTTGAGACCACGCGAGATGGTGGCAATTTCCTGCTCCCGGTTCCCGATATCCCGGGAACTTGCTGTCATCAGTTGGAGATAATCAACCACCACAAGCCCAATATCGTGCTCACTTTTTAGCCTTCTGCACTTGGTTCGCAGTTCCATTAAGCTAAGGCTTGGCGTATCATCAATAAAAATCTTGGCGGTAAAGAGGCGGCTGGCCGCATCAATAAGTCGTTTAAAATCCTCATCCTTCACTTTTCCCGTTCGGGCAGATTGAGCATCTACACGGGCCTCCATCGTTAGAAATCGCTGTACAAGCTGCTGTGCAGACATCTCAAGGCTGAAAATAGCCACATTGGTCTGCAGATTTTCATTGGGATGGAGAGCAGCGTTACGGGCTGCAGTAAGAGTGAATGCTGTTTTACCCATCGACGGACGAGCTGCGATGATAATCAAATCACCTCTTTGCCAGCCGGAGGTGTATCGGTCAACATCGAGGTTACTCGGAACCCCGGTTACACCTTCTGGTTTGCCGCGAAGTTCTTCAAGATAGCCGAGGGTATCTGTAAGAATATCGCCGATAGCTGTAGCCTGTGCACGTGATTTTGTGTTGGCAATTTCAAATATTCGCTGTTCCGCTCCGTCCAGTACATCATTTGCATCGGTGGTTGTATCGTATGCCGATTTAATAATCTCATTGCAGTTCAGAATCAGGTTTCGTTTGATCGCCTTCTCTGAAATAATCTGTGAGTGATAATCGATATTTGCTGCAGAACTAACAGAGCGTGTCAGGTCGGCGAGGTATCCGGTGCCACCAACAGTGTCGAGGAGATTCTTATCACGAAGTTCGTTCTCGATAGTAAGCAGATCGAGTGGATTGCCCCGCTCATAGAGATCGAACAGGGTTTCGAAAATGTGGCGGTTTGCCGGTTTGTAGAAATCATCCGGCTTCAGAAGCTGAAGGGCAATTGTTGCCGCTTCACGTTCAATAAGCATGGCACCGAGCACGGCTTCTTCAACCTCAACAGCCTGCGGGGGTACACGTCCGCCATCCTGGCGATTGGGTTGAGAGTTGATTTGTGAGTCAGAGCCGTTACTGTTGGGCATGTAAAAACGTGGTTAACCTTGGAAAAATTGAATTTATGCTGAACCGATATAAAACTTTCAGGTACTGTTCGCAGGTAAATAAAGTAACAAAAGTGAGCCTCTAATGTGAAGAGGTTTTATCTTTTTTTGATCTTTTTGGGGCGGGATTTTGAGGGTGTTCAAACAGACCGAAATATGAAAACAGCTTCAAGAAGATGTAGCTGAATAACCCTCCCTGAGGCACTGAAATGAGAAAAAACTCCATCGAAAGAAATTCAATTTCAAGATCAGTAGAAGCTTCCAGAATTCCGGAGAGGATACCCGCCAAAAAAGATGCCAAAATGATGGCCAAACCAACTTTCAGTGCAATAGTAATCAAGCTGTCTGCTTTTTTCTCGATTCCTTTTAGTTCTTTTTCAGAGGGGTTTTCTAATGGCTGAGTTATATTTGATTCGCCAGTTTTCCGCGCCTTCGAACGTGATTTTTCTCCTTGCATAGAGCATTAAATTTTTTGGTGTGGTATAAAGTACCTATCAGGGTTCGTTGGTGGTAATTACGAAAATAATCAACGGATCATTGCCGCTGTTTTCAACTGAATGAAAACCATTTCCCCGAATCGTTGTTACCGAACCTTTTTGAATGTGAACGGATTTGATACCCGATTCCCAATTTTCTTTTTCAAAATAGAGTCCTTCACCGTGAATCACAATGTAGAGTTCCTGCTCGTTTCGGGTTCCATGTGTGTGAAAACCCGCACTGGTTCCTTTTTCCGGCAGAATCATGTAAGCGCCTATACGGTTATTTACAAGTTCAGCTTCTTCAAACATCTGCAGCAGATAAACCACACCATTGCCGCCATACATTTTTTCGCGCTCGTCAATTTGAGCGAACGTATTTCGCTTTGACCCAAAATGATGAAGATGAGGTGTGAGAAACGGCTCTATTTTTTCAAGGAGTTCTTTTTTTTCCTGATCGGTCGGTTCAGTTCTGCTCATGAGATATGGTTACGATTAACTTTCCGGGTTTACTGTAATTACAGACACCTGTGCAGGTGCATGATAACGAACAGGAGTGAGGGTGAATCCGAGTCCGTTGTTTACGTTTAAAAGCATGTCACCCAGCATCCAGTTTCCGTTTACGTAACGAGTCTCTGCCAGGGCTGCAGTTACGGGGTAAAAGAAGATCGGGATGCGAATTTGTCCGCCATGTGTATGGGCTCCATGCAATTGATGTACTCGATGCTGAAGTGACTGTTCGATGAGGCGGTCTGATGCCTGGTGACTGAAAACGATTCGTAAGGCTTCATTTCGTGACTCCTCCAGCAGTGCAGTGAGCGAATCGGTATGAACCTGAGAACTGTATAGCTCAGTAATTCCGGTAAGTTTGATGGTTGCCCCATGATGATCAATCCAGCTGTTTTGATTGTCGAGAGTGAGAATACCCCGTTCTTCCAGTTCACGAATAATTCGCTCTGTATCGGTCCAATAGTCGTGATCACCAATAACAAACCAAGTGCCATATGTTGCATCGATTCCTGCAAGTGCATCCGCTCCCGCTCTAATATAATCGGTGCCTGATGTTATCAGATCCCCTCCGAAAATCACAAGATCGGGGTTGAAACTATTCACCCTGTCAACGTAACGCTGCATTTTTGTTTCGCCGGTATATTGATCAGCATGCAGATCAGAAATGTGTACAATGGTTAACGGTTCAAATGATGAGCCGGATCCGGATAATGTGTAGGTAATTTTTTCAGTGGTGATCCGATGTGTATCCCAAACCATTTTTGATGCAGTAAAGATAGATGTAATCAGTGTGATGATGAGAAAACCGCGGGCAAAAAGGCGTTTAATTTCATCAGCTGTTCGGGATGATAAACGTCTTGCAACAGGTTTAAGAAGATCATGGAGGATAAGCCAGTTAAGCATCGTGCCCATAAAAACAAGTCCGTACCAGAAGAGATAAATTATGGGATCCGGCCATCCGGTTCTGTCGAATGATCCCGTTAAGCGGTATTCGATCTGGCCTGCAACGGGATATGCGAAAAAACCAAGCGCAGCTATGATGTACAGAATGTTAAAAAGCCGGGTATTCTGATACTCACTCGAGCGAATACTTTTGAAATATCGAAAACTGAAATAGATAAAGATTATCAGAAGGATGATGGCAGCGTAGGTTACCATCCGCAATGACCAGGGCATGAGAACTGTGATGATTTATGATTTTCTGAGCTCACAAAGTATCAAAAAAATGGATGGAAACGCATTTAAAGAACGAAATTCAGTATGTTGTTAACCAATTCAGAGAATGTAAACCGGAAAAGAGTATGACAAAGAAGCTGAAGATTGGAATAGCAGGACTTGGAAATATCGCAGCAACCCATGCGCGTGCTATTCAGGCTTTGCCAAATACAGAACTTCACTCTGTATTCAGCCGCAGTGATGAAAACCGGTCTCAATTTAGAAATGAGTTTGAAGTGCCGGACTTTTCTGATGTCCACGAATTTCTTGCACAACCTGAACTTGATGCGGTTGCCATTTGCACCCCAACCGGAACCCACTTGGAGATTGGCAGGCTGGCAGCCAAGGCCGGCAAACATCTCATCATTGAAAAACCAATAGAAATAACCGTTGAGCGGGGCAGGGAACTGATTCAAATTTGTGGAGAGAGCGACGTACAACTTGCCGTGATCTATCAAAACCGGTTTTCGGATGAAGTATTGAAGATGAAAGAAGCTCTTGATTCGGGCAAAATCGGGAACCCTGTTTTAATTCGCGGAGCTGTTAAATGGTATCGCGATCAGAATTATTATTCCGATTCAGCCTGGCGCGGAACTTTCAAACTGGATGGCGGCGGGGCAGTGATAAATCAATCGATCCACACCATCGATCTTATTCAGTGGCTTTTTGGTGATGTAGAATCTGTTTCAGCGCTAACTGCAACACTCACTCATGAAGGCATCGAAGCGGAGGACAATGCAGTGGCTGTTTTTAAATTTACGAGCGGTGCACTTGGAGTGTTTGAAGCATCCACTTCTGTTAGTCCCGCACAGCCGCGCTCCATTGAAGTGAATGGAGAAAAGGGGACAGCTAAACTCATTGGCGATCAGTTTTCCTTGTCGTTTACTAAAGATTCCGGCTCTAAAGCAGCACCCGAATCTGCCGGAGCAGATAGCCCGCTTGCAGGTCTTTGCCATGAGAACCACCGCCGGCAGTATGCTCAGATTGTGAATGCAATTATTATGGGAGATGAACCGATCGTGAACGGGCATGACAGCCTTAAATCTCTTGCCATCGTGGAGGCGATATACAAATCTGCGAGAGAAAAACGAGCTGTAAACCTGTTTTAACAAAAGATTCGTTTTTAACCATGATAAAATGCCCCGAAAATTATAGATTGCAGAATGAGCAAAACGGTGCATCATAGCTATTACTCCATGGGAACCCGGTTTCATCTGATGCTGCCGGGTGTGGATGAGGATTACGGTTTCAGAATATTTCAAAAAGTGAAAAATGAACTGAACCGTGTGGAAAAAAAACTAAGCCGGTTTCTGCCACAGAGTGATATTTACCGGTTAAACATTGCAGCAAAACGCCACAGTGCAAAAGTGGATGGTGAACTGTTTGACATCCTGAAAGCGTGCAAACTCTGCCATGAAATCACAGGCGGAGCATTCGATCCAACTTTACGTCCGCTGTATGAATATCAGCAAAAAATGGTCGGAGAATTTGTGCCGGATCAGCTCTTTTTCGATCTGAAAGATCAGCTCGGTTTCGATAAGGTGCAGCTCGATGAAGATAACAGTGTAGTTCGATTTGGCAGCCATATGCTCGAAATAGATCTGGGCGGTTTCGGAAAAGGATATGCACTGGAGAAAGTGAAAAATATCCTGGAAAACAGCTCTGTTAAGAGTGCATTTGTAAGTTTTGGGGAGAGCTCAGTGTTAGCATTTGGCAATCACCCGGCCGGTGGATTCTGGAAAATCGGAATGAATAACTATCTGAAACCGGGAAAAACGGTTGCTGAGTTTGAGCTGTCGGGAGGATCGGTATCAACAAGCAGTAATTTTTATCTGGATGATAACGGCAGACTCGAAAATCATTCACATATCATCAATCCGAAAACAGGAGAAATCGATTCGAACCAAGTAGCTGTAAGTGTATCGGCACGATCGCCTCTGCTTGCAGAGATGTTGTCAACCGCATTTTTATCGATGAGTGATGATGAGATTGAAGATGTAGTGAATCAATATGAAGAAGTTTCAGCTGCAAAAGCCGATTATAGCAGCGGATCACCGGTTATCACCCGTTACGAAAAAATTGAAATTGCTGAAGATATTTCAGTTTAAAAAAATCTATAAGAATTAGAAAAGCTATGTATCTCAACCGAAAAAAGTTTCTTGAAATGACTGCCGCAATGGCCGGTTCTACCGTAATGGCCTCGGCCATGCCCTGGTTCTCCGTGTTTAATAATCCTGCACCGTTTGGAATGGGTGCTTCAGACCGGGTCCGGGTTGGGGTAATTGGAGTTGGGTCCCGCGGGCTCACCCTTTTATACAATCTTCTAGAGCTGAAAAACAGAATGAACCTGGAGATTGCCGCTGTTTGCGACACCTATGAACCGCACTATGAGCGTGCAAAAGAGGTGATGAACGGTGAGGCTGCAGCATACAAAGATTTCCGGGAGATGATTGAAAAAACGGAGCTTGATGCCGTGGTAATTGCAACGCCACTGCATGAACATGCACATCAGACCATTGAATGCATGAGGGCAGGCATTCACGTATTCTGCGAAAAAGCGATGGCACGTACGCTGGATGATGTGAAGGAGATGTATGATGCTCACCTCGAAACCGACAAAATTATGCTGATTGGTCATCAGCGGCTGTTTAACCCAGTCTATCTGCAGGCGATGGAAAAAATTGAACGAGGGGATATCGGACCGATTACCATGCTTCGGGGCTGGTGGCACCGGAACACTCCATGGGTTTTTTATGATGACACAGGCGGGCGCGGAACAGCGCTTGATCGTCAGCGAAACTGGCGATTTTATGATGAATATTCGGCCGGAATGCTCACAGAGCTTGGTTCACACCATTTTCAGGTGGCCAACTGGGTACTGGGTGAAGTTCCCGTTTCGGTAATGGGAGCAGGGAGCATCAACCATTTTGATGATGGCCGTGAAGTGTACGACAATTTCGGGCTGATATTTAAATATCCAAATGATATACATTTTACGTACGATTGCATCACCAGTAATAAGCATAACGGCATGCAGGTACAGGTTCTTGGAAATGATGGTACCATCGAGCTGGAATCGAATATGTGGTTTGAGGAATTTCCCGCTGAACCACCGGCTGTTCAGCAGTTAATTGATGATATCACCGATGATGAAAATGCAACGATACCCATTGGCGGGGCAACATGGATACCCAATGCCCCCATTCGACTGGGAGGCCGGTACATTTCTCCGGACTATGAACTGAACGATACACTGCTCTATATGGAGGGGTTTCTCAATTTCGTACGAAAGGGTTCTGCACCTGAAAAACTTACTATTGAAGGGTACAACGCTTCAATCTGGACACTGCTCGCCGAAGAGGCTGCAAAAACCGGGAAAGAGGTGGTAGCTCCTGAGCGGTATATTCTCTAATAATCTTGTCCGAAATCAATCATTCTATAAGCTCATGTCAGATTTAAGAAATTACTCCCGTAAAGATTTTATCAAAACCACAGGGGCACTTGCCGGCGGGGCAGTTTTGGCCAGCCCATACATGAGCAAGGCTGCAAATCTGTTTCGTGAAAAACGGAAGATGGCGTTGGTAGGGACAGGTGTGCGGGGTATTAGCATGTTTGGCAGAAGAGTGCGTGATATATATCCCGATACCGTGGATTTGGCTGCAATTTGCGACATTAACCCAGGCAGGCTGCGTTATGCCCGTGAGTATATCGGTGGAAACCTGCCCGCATACACAAATCTTGAAGAGATGTTGCGGGAGCATAAACCCGATACACTAATCGTAACTTCTCGGGATGATGTGCACCATGAACATATCATTACCGGTATGAAGATGGGCTGTGATATCATAACGGAAAAACCGCTCACAATTGATGAAACCAGGGCGCAGCAGATTCTCGATGCGGAGAGGAAATACGGCAAAAAAATTATCGTGACGTTCAATTACCGATATCCGCCATATCGTGCCAAAATAAAAGAACTGGTAATGGAAGGCTGGGTCGGCAAGCCCACCAGTGTGGATTTTCACTGGCACATCAGGCATAGCCACATGATGCAATATATGCAGCGATGGCACGGTCACAGGCAATTTGGAGGTTCCCTTTGGGTGCATAAATCAACCCACCATTTTGATATGGTGAACTGGTTTATCAACTCAGATCCGGTTGATGTATATGCAAATGCAAGCCTCGAACGATTCGGAAAACACGGGCCGTTTCGCGGGAAAAATTGCAGAAACTGTGCATTTACGGATCAGTGTTCATATCACTGGAACATCAATGAAAATACCCACCTGAAAGGACTCTATGCCGATAATGAGCAATATGACGGGTATATTCGGGATAACTGTGTATTCCGTGAAACGATCGATATTTTTGAGAAACACTCTGCCATTGTAAACTATGCGAATGGAGCTATTCTCAACTACTCATTCACCGCCGATACCGAACACGAAGGGTATACTCTTGCTATTAATGGAACTGAGGGCCGTATAGAAGTAAGGGCTGGTGGGTGGCCACAAAAAGGGCATGAGGATATTATTTTCATGCCGAACAGACGCTATTCAGATCGTGAAGAGCAAATAATTACCGTGGAGCATGGCAGTGGTGGTCACTGGGGCGGTGATCCCATTATGAATGATCAGCTTTTTAAAGATCCCGACAGGCCCGATCCGCTTGGCCAGCAGGCGGGTACACGTGATGGTGTGATGTCGATCCTGATAGGAGTTGCTGCACGGAAAAGTGTAGACAGTGGTAATCTTATAAAAATTGCTGATTTAATTGATCTGACACCAACCGCTGACAGAACCTGAAACTTTCAGAGAACAGATCGAATTCCGGCTTCCAGTCCCCTCAACTCTGCAAGGCCCCGCATGCGGCCGGTCAATGAGTAACCCGGGTTTGATTTAGATGTAAAATCAGAGAGCATTTTGTGTCCGTGATCCGGCCTCATCGGGATATTGAAATCCTTCCTCCCACCATTTTTTCGACGAATTTGTTCTTCAATCAAAGATTTCATCACGGCAGCCATATTCGTACTGCCGCCAAGATGATCGGCTTCGTGAAATGAACGGCTCCCGCTTTCGAGCTGAACATTCCTCAGATGAATGAAATGAATACGATGGCCAAACCGCTTTACAATTCCGGGAAGATCATTGTCAGCCCGTGCACCAAATGATCCGGAGCAGAATGTGAGGCCGTTTGCTGGCAGATCAACGACTTTAAAAAGTTTATCCAGATCTTCTCTGGTGCTAACTACTCTCGGCAATCCGAAGAGCGGAAATGGTGGGTCATCCGGATGTATGGCCATTCGTACGCCACACTCTTCAGCAACCGGTATCACCTCTTTTAAAAAATCGATGAGATTCTGACGGAGAACTTCATCCGTGATGTCGCGATAGGCAGCAAGTTTCTCTTTGAACTGGGCAACGGTATATCCCTCCTCTGAGCCGGGTAGTCCTGCAATAATGGTTTGAGTAAGTAGCTCTGTATCATCTGCAGATAATTTTTCAAAAAAACGAAGTGCTTCTTCTCTGATGGCTTCAGTATAGTCCGTTTCACCATTTTTTCTTTTCAGGATATACAGATCGAATGCTGCCAGGGCTGTTTCATCAAATCGAAGTGCTGTAGAGCCATCCGGCATCGGGAAATTGAGGTCGGTTCGGGTCCAGTCCAAAACAGGCATAAAGTTGTAGCATACAGTGTTGATACCGCACTTCCCCAGGTTTCGAACAGATTCTTTGTAGTTGTCAATGTAAACTTGGTACTTCCCAGTTTTTTGCTTGATATCCTCATGAATCGGTATACTTTCTGTAACCGACCATCTGAGTCCGGCTTTTTCAATCTCATTTTTCCTCAGCAGGATATCTTCAACACTCCATATTTCACCATTTGGAATATAGTGCAACGCGGTAACAATGCCCGTTGCTCCGGTCTGCTTTATCTCGTTGAGAGATATCGGGTCATCCGGGCCGAACCATCGCCAGGTTTGTTCAAGCTGCATGGATTAATTCTCCATTGCCAGTTCTCTGGCCATTGTTGTGATGTAATATTTGGTAATCATATTGGGTACTTCCCAGGCGGGTAGTTCGCCCTCTTGCAGATAACCGAAATAGGCTTCAGCAACTTTTCCGAAATGAGCTTCGTGGCCAAGGTAGTGAACGTCCGGAATGTTTAGTTGCCAGCCGTTTTCAGTTTCCGTTAATTCTGTGCCGGGAAATTCATCCTGCAAATTTTCTACCGCAAGTTCTAAACTCGCTCTGAGATCATCCCTGTTTTCACCTGCTGCCGGTTCCACAAAGAGTGTACTTTTGTAGCCCTGATCAGCTCCCTGCCTTATGATAAGATTGGATGTTGTACCTCGCATTTCCGAGTAGTGAGTATCATTGCCGCCGGGTGGTGCTTCATAAGCCCACTCAACGGATACACGTACATGGTGACCGCGTAGCGTAAAATTGATTTCGCCGTTGCTGTAGTAGGGAAGTTCTCCATCCTGTAACTGATCCTGCAAATAATCCGGGAATTCGGCGTGTCCGGTAATATTTTCAAACTGCTGCCTTGTAAGTATGGTTGGCCATCTGCGGGCATCGGTCATTTCAATGTCAGACTCATAATAGATCGGTTCATCAGGAAATGCCCCCCAAAGTGAGAGATCAACCAGGTGTGTGGTTACATCAACTATACCTTCACCCTGCTGGGTTACATCAAAATACCATGGTGGCCTTCGGAGAGGCTGGCCGGATACAATTTTATAGAGATGGTGAATACTCTCTTTTACAACTGCGGGATTATCGGTATCACCGGTAGCCAGCTCACCAAACAGATCCCTGTTTTGGGCAAGAATGCGCTGAATTCGTGATGTTACTTCGTAGCGTTCCGTCATGATATCATATAAAAGAACATCTCTCTCTTCGGCATATCGAAAAGCCTCTTTTAGTTTTTGCCAACCGCCTGCATCTATCGCCATCGGTTTATCTGAGAGCACATGAATTCCCTCGTTTACAGCCTGAAGAATATAATCGGTTTTCATGCGATTGTTACCGGCTGTAACCATCACATTTCCGGGGCGCTCACTCAGCATTGCATCAAAGTAATCGGGCCCGGCGTGGATATTGAGATTCCAGTTTGCGGGATTTTCATCCCGGGTGTTGAAAGCATCAATCCGTTCCTGATGAAGAGTGAGATCATCACCTTCGGGTGCGAAAATGTACACATCGGGATTTACGCCGGATATCATATTTTTTTGAACCAATGCCGCATGAAAATGCCCGGGGTTCAGTGTCATCAGGGTTACATCGTAAGAAGATTCGCTGCCGTTATGCTGATTGGTTTGATCTGATTCACAGGCTGAAGTCATAAATCCGAAAGTTATTCCAGTGAAGAGTGTAAGTAATGCTGTAATAGTTGTGGGTTTTACCATTCTGAATTGTAATAATAGTGTCAAATATCTATGTTCAGGAAGCATATTAAACGCTTCACCACAGGTTTCCAAATTTAAACAGACTAAATATCGGTACTATGGACAGACGAACTTTTATCAAAAGCTCAGCATTAACATCAGCAGCAATTGGGTTAAGTGGCCCTCTTACTTTTGCGCGCGGAATAGGCTCACCAAATGAGAAAGTAGTGGTTGCAATAATGGGCGGCCGCGGAAGAGCCGGATATCTTGCAGAGGTGTTTGCTGAAGTTGAAGGAACAGAGGTGAAGTCGATTTTTGATGTGGACAATCGTCCGCTTGAGGAGCTGGCTGATAAAGTTGCAGAAATACAAGGCCGCCGCCCTGAAATCGGAACCGATTTCAGGAAAGCACTTGAGGATCCCGATGTTGATGCACTCGTAATTGGAGCCCCCGATCACTGGCATACACCTGCCGCAATTATGGCGATGCAGGCCGGAAAGCATGTTTATATTGAGAAGCCGGGCAGCCACAACCCTGCAGAGGCAGAACTGATTGTCAGAGCTCAGCAGCGATATGGCAAAGTAGTGCAGATGGGCAACCAGCAGCGCTCTGCTCCCGAATCGATTGAGGCAATAAGTGAGATTCGTGATGGATTGATTGGTGATGTGTACTATGCAAAATGTTTCTACGCAAATGCCCGCGGACCAATCGGGCATGGGGAAATTGCCGATGTACCCGAATGGCTGGATTACGAATTGTGGCAGGGTCCTGCACCGCGAACTCCCTATCGCGACAATGTGATTCACTACAACTGGCACTGGTTCTGGAAGTGGGGAACCGGCGAGCTTCTGAACAATGGTACGCATGAATATGACATTTGCCGATGGGCGCTGGATGTAGATCTGCCAAATAAAGTAGCATCCAACGGCGGACGCTATCACTACGATGATGACTGGGAATTTTACGATGTGCAAAATGTAAACTTCGATTTTCCTGAAGGCAAAAGTATTAACTGGGAGGGGAGAAGCAGCAACGGTTTCAGATTCTGGGATGGGAAAGGTCGCGGATCGCTCATACACGGTACCAAAGGAACCATGTTCATCGATCGTGACGGATATATCGCTTACAATCTCGATAATGAAGAAATAAAACGCAGAGTGCGCGGCAGTAAATCAGATGGCCTCGATACCGTTGGCGGCGGTGATTTAACAGGAAATCATATTATAAACTTTGCTGCGGCCATTCGACAGGGTGAAGTGCTCACCTCGCCGATTGACGAGGGGCAGAAAAGTGTAATTGCTCTTCACATTGGAAATATTGCGCAATATGTGGGCCGTTCACTCAACCTGAATCCTCAAACCGGCCGTATTATCGGAGATTCGGAAGCAATGAGTATGTGGCGGCGTGATTATGAATTAGGGTGGGAGCCACGTATTTAGTAATCTGATTGAATGGAAAAACAACATTCATTTTGGGAGCGTGAAGAGTGGCTAAAACCTCCCGATCTGCTGATCATCGGAGGAGGAATTGTAGGAGCGTCCACTGCTCTCTTTTATAAAGAGAAATATCCGGATCACGATGTAATCATAGCAGATAAAGGGATTACACCTGAAGGAGCGAGTACCAGAAACGCCGGTTTTTCCTGTATTGGATCGGTTTCTGAGCATCTGGCAGATCTGGAAATTTCGGGAGAGGAGACGGTTTTCAATCGGATTGAAAGGCGATGGAACGGACTGCAGCTCCTCCGGAAAATCATCGAAGATGATGTGATGGATTATCAGAATACAGGCGGGTTTGAAATTTTTAAAGATGAAAAGATTTATAAAACGTGTGCTGATAAAATCACCTGGTTTAATCAAAAATTGAAGGACAGACTTGGACTTGAGGATGTCTATTCTGAAAGTGAATATGAAGGATATCCCGCAATTTATAACTGTGTAGAAGGTGCCATAAACAGCGGTAAACTGATGCGAAATCTTCATACAAGGCTGGCAAAAGCAGGTGTGAGAATTTGGTGGAACTGCAAAGCAGAACGAGTTGAAAGCTCTTCAGTACTGTTCGATAGTGGATTTGAAATGAAGCCGAAAAAAACGGTGGTAGCTGTAAATGGTTTCACACAGCGATTGGAAGATTTACCCATAAAACCGGCACGTGGTTTTGTACTTGTTACTAAACCGATTCAGGATTTCAAATGGAAAGGCACCTTCCACTATGATGAAGGGTATGTTTACTTCAGAAATGTGGGTAACAGGCTTCTGCTTGGTGGTGGCAGAAACGTTGCTAAAGATGAAGAGACAACCGATCAGTTTGGTACCAATCAAAAAATCAGGGAATATTTAATCAGATTCGCGAATGAGACCCTGAAACTGCCCGAAAACTGGGAAATCGATATTGAGTGGAGTGGTATTATGGGTATGACAGAAAACAAAGAACCGATTATTCAGCAAATTAAGCCAGGGGTATGGGTTGCTGCCGGGCTGAGCGGAATGGGTATAGCCATCGGTATGCAGGTAGCCGCTGATCTAGTAATAAGTCTTGATTGAATAAAGTAACTCCGCTTTTCCTTGAAAACCATGAATTTGTGGAATTTGAACCACTTTACAACCTAAAAATGAGAGTTCCTTTGTACAAAACTTTTATAATCAACTTCTGCTAATGTGATCTTGGATCCAATCAGGATCTCGTCTGCAATCGGTAACTGCATGAATATATACATTTTGATCTCTCTGTGAATAGTAAATAGCCCAGGGAAAACGTTTCGATAGTGCCCTGTGAAAATCTTTATATGTAACGGCGTGTGCACCTGCAGTAAATTTCAGCGATTCAATATCACTGTAGAGGTTATCCAAAAAATAGCTACCAAGGCCGACCGACTGTTTCTCATAAAAATGATATCCATCAATCAGATCATCTCTTGCTAAGTCGAGGATGCGAATGGTCATTGAATGGCTTTATGTATCTGGTTTTTTGCCTGTTGCCAATCTAAAAATTCTGCTTCACCGCGTGCTTCCATTGCTTCCCGTTTATCTAACATTTTTTTATGAGATTCTGGGATTTTCAATTGATCTTCATCGGCACTGATCTGGTGCCAAAGGGTTTCAATCAGATGTAATTTTTCCTGAATTGACAGATGTTTGATATCGGAAGGGGTGATCATTAGTGTTAGGTCATATTATTCAAGTTAACTTATTGTCAATAACGTAAAAAATGATACAAGATGGTACAATAATTAAAATGATATGCCATAAGCTAACTCAGTACGTAAGACCCAAAACTGGCGCAAGTGTCCACTTGTGCCTTCCCTTTACTATAGAGGTGGGCGTTTACGGGCAATAGAGGTGGCACAAGCGGGGACGCTTGCGCCAGGGTTCTTTTCAACTACTGATCATTGATTTTTTCATCAAGCTCCCGAAGCAGTTCACCGTAACGGGTCCAGTTGCCCTCTTCAAGTGCCGCAAGCATATCGCGCCAGGTTGATCGGATTTCACTTAGCTGCTGTGCTGTGAAGTCGGGGGCAGCTCCTTCTGTAATGGCTGCAGGCAGTTCTCCGTCAGCAATAACAGGCATAGCTGCTCTTGGCAGTATGAAGTCAGCTTCCTGGCCAAAGAGCTCATAAATGGCTTGCTCTATGGTTGGCTGCATGGCAATATTATCACCGATGGCTACTATAACACGTTGTAATTGAGGGATTTCCACGTTGTCAGCTAACAAGAAAACCGGCTCAACATATAAGAATGAGTTTTCAATAGGTATTACCATCAGATTGCCGCGAATTACACGAGACCCCCGCTGATCCCAAAGTGCAATTTGCCTCGAAATTTCGGGATCCTGATCAATTCTCGCCTCGATCTGTGCCGGGCCGTAAATAAGCCGTTCTTTGGGTAGTTTATACACAATCAGTTCGCCATAGCTGCCGGGATCGGATTTTGCTGCCATCCAGGAGATCATATTATCCCTGTTTTCGGGTGTGAGCGGACTGATGAGCATAAATTCAAGTCTTTCCTCACCGGGCAATCGTGCCAGCACATAGTATGGTTCCATCAGGATTCTTCGGCCTCCGTAACTTTCATTTGGCCGGGTCCACAAATCCTCCTGGTTGTAGAATACCTGCGGGCGGGTCATATGGTAGCGGGCAAACGTTTCAATCTGCACTTCAAACAGGTCCTGCGGGTAGCGGAAATGGCTGTCAAGGCCGGCAGGGAGTTCCTCAAGTGATTTGAACAGGCCGGGGAAGAGGTTGCTGTATACCTGGAGAACGGGATCCTCCTCATCAACTACGAAATAGTCCACAGAGCCTTCGTAGGCATCCACTACAATTTTCACGGAATTTCGGATGTAGTTGAACCGGTTCCGATACTGCTGCGAATAGGGAAAATGGGATGATGTTGTGTAAGCATCCTGAATCCAGAGTAAACGTCCATCGTGCAGCACAAGGTATGGGTCATTATCCAGCTGAAGGAAAGGCGTAATTTTGTTGATTCGCTGCTGAACACTTCTCCAGATCTGCAGACGGCTTTCGTTGTGGATATAGTCTGAAAGCAGAATATTAATATCACCCAGTTCCCAGGCAAACAGCAACTTCCTGAAAAGGCTGAAAATCTGTATACCTCCCTCTCCGTCGTAGTGGATGTAAACATTTTCATCACCATCAGGATAGTGAAGCTCCTCAACACCGGTGTTTACAATGTAGTAACCCGTGCTGTTTTCACCATAATATATGGCCGGATTATCAACCCGCAGATCGGGGCTTTCGTACACAGGCGGCAGGTTCCTGATGATGAGACGAGGCTCGCCCTGCCGGTTTGTTTCGGTAACGGGATTCATCACAAGGCCGTAACCGTGTGTGTACTGCATATGCCGGTTTACCCAGGTATCGGACTGGCTGGGAAGTGTTCGTGCAATTTCACGGGCGGCCAGCATCATTTGAGTTACTTCACCATCCACGGTATATCTGTCATTATCAACACTGTAAAACTCGTAGTAAGAGCGGATTTCCTGAAGCTGTTTGTAGGTGCCTAACAGTAACCGAGGATCCCACAGCCGGATGTTATCAATCGCATCCTGATTGTTTCGAATGTCGCTTATGTTGAGGGTATCATCCGCCATATACTCCACTTCAATAACATTGTGGAGATTGTAAGCAAGGCGCGTCATGTTGATGTTATTTTCGAGATAGGGGGTCTCTAGTTGCAGCTCATTCGGTTCTACATTAAACTGCTGCACAACGGATGGGATCAGACCACGCCCAAATACAAGTACTATCACCAGCAAGCCGCCAAGCAACGGGATAAAGCGATTTAGATTTACCCAGCGGTTTACAAGAAAAACTACAGATAGAAGCAGGGTAAGTATAAACAGTATCCAGATTGCGGGAAGCTGAATGGTTACGTCGGTATAGCCGGCACCGTAAACAATACCATCTCCCTTAAAAAGAAGGCCGTAACGATCCAGGAAAAATCCCCATGCCAAAAGAGCAAGCCAGATGGCAATATTTAGATTCAGATGGTTCATAACCCGCTTTGGAGCATCGAAATTGGTGAGTGATTGAACCCTCAGAAGCCCGGTAAAAATGTATGAGAGAGCCAGAATTGCAACGGTTAGAAATGCGATGGATGTGAGCGAACTTTGAATAACACCCCAAAAAGGATATTGAAACATGTAAAACCCAATATCGCGGCCAAAAAGAGGATCCACCTCACCAAACTCCACGCTGCTGATAAACCTGAGGGATTCATCCCAACGGATGAAAAAACTGAGCGCAAATAACAGGGCCATCACCAGTGCCCCAAGAGTGAAAAATTGTTTAACCCGTTTGTTTGCAAACTCACTATTCAGGTCAAATTCAATGCCTTGCAGAGGTGAGCCGTGCAAATTGAGATTTTTCAGCTGGGATGCAAGATGCCTGAAGTTTAGTGTAAAATAGATGGCTGAGATCACAAAAGCTCCCACAATGAGAATGAGCTGTGTGCTTCTGAGAACCCAGAATACACGATCATAACCGAGCTCTTTGAGCCAGAGCCATTCAAAAATCCAGCTTGATGAGATGGAAAGCAGTATCAGCGGAATGGCAATAAAAAGTACAAGTTTAATCAGGCGTGATGACATAGATGGATTGGGCTTGTTGGTAATTTTTTAACAGACTTTTAAAATACAAAGATACTGACTTAAGCTCGACAGCTAATTTGCAGGTAAGTACTTTCGGAAACTGTACGATTAGTGCATGGAGAGTTGACTAACCC
>JAFIES010000099.1 GCA_020832415.1 Balneolaceae bacterium
GCCTGTACCCGTTCGCATTACGAATATTACCGATGAAGAGCTTACCCTCGACGCCAACCACCCGCTGGCAGGAAAAGATCTTTCTTTCGAAATTGAGTTGGTTGAAGTAGCTTAATTCAATCCAAACAACTATATATAAACCGGTTGATTGTATTTTACAGTTAACCGGTTTTTTTGTTTAATTCTTAATCGTCACCAATTTATTCATGGCAGATTTCACCCAAAAAAGTACTGTTTCCATTACTTGTCCGCTCGGCCTGGCTCCTTTTCTCGAAAAAGAGGTAGAAAATCTGGGATATCACATAAAAACGAAGAGAGAAACCGGAGTGGAGATCGAGGCAGATCTTAACGATTGTATCAAACTTAATTTTTGGCTTCGCACAGCTCACAGGGTGCATTATCTGATTGAAGAGACCCGAATTGACAGCCCCGACAAACTACGCAACTGGATCAAAAAACTTCCCTGGGAAAACTGGATTGCATCGGATGGATTTTTCTCGGTTACTTCACGAATTGATCATCACACCATCGAAAATGACCAATACGCCAACCTGGTTGTGAAGGATGCCATTGCAGACCGAATCCGCTACAAAAAAAATGAGCGGCCCGACAGCGGTTCTGATCTCCAGAAAAGTGTGGTTTTTCTCTACTGGACCCGTGAGGGAGCCCGAATTTTTATCGATACCTCAGGAGAATCACTCTCCCGCCGGAATTACCGAGCGGCATCCGTTTCGGCACCCATGCAGGAATCGCTTGCGGCCGGCATTATTCAGTCAACCAACTGGGAGTCGGGTCAGCACTTTATCAACCCGATGACAGGCAGCGGAACCCTGGTGATTGAAGCTGTAATGAGTGCGATGAATCGTGCACCGGCATCACTACGGAATAATTTCGGTTTTATGCACATTGTGGGGTATGATGAAGAGCTCTATCAGCAAATTCGTGACGATGCGAAGAAGCAGATCAATAAAAATCCCGGGGGCAAATTTATTGCTACAGACAGTGATCCGAGTGCCATTATTATGGCGAAAAAGAATGCACAGACTGCGGGTGTTGATCATCTGATTGAATTTTCAACGTGTGATGTTTCCGAAACACCTGTACCTGATGGTAAAGGTGTGGTTGTTGTAAATCCGCCCTACGGAATGCGACTGGGTGATGATACCGATCTGAGGCCGCTCTACAAAAAAATCGGTGACTTCATGAAAAGCGAATGTGCCGGAAAAACCGGTTATGTGTTTACGGCCAACATGGGGCTTGCAAAAAAAGTTGGCCTGAGGGCAAAAAGCCGTACAACGTTTTTCAATTCAACCCTGGAGTGCAGGCTGCTCGAATATGAACTGTATGAAGGGAGCAAAAAAGGATGAAACAGCTGATAACCATTTCCATTCTCTTTTTTCTGGTTGCATGCACTGAAGGCGAGCAGGTTCAGGAAGCCTTCCTCATCAATTATCAGGATTATTGCGGCCATGCCTACGAGGGAGAAGCCACTCTTGCAGACATTGGTGGCGGGGAAGCTTTTGAATCAGCACGCCTGATCATGATCCTCGAAAATTGTGATGATGAAATGGTTCGAATTCCATTCCACGTGGATGATGACCGATCACGTACCTGGATCGTTCAAATGAAAGAGAACCAACTATACCTTAGTCACGATCACCGTTATGAAGATGGTACCGGGCATGAAGCCAATTTTTATGGCGGTTTTGCGGATGACCGCGGCACCGTTTTAAAGCAGTATTTTCCTGCAGATGAGCAAACCATTGAAGAGAGGCCGGCACGGAGCATCAATACATGGTCGAAAGAGTTTGACCTTGCAGAACTGAACTACTACTACCGGCTCTATTTAAATGACGAACTTCGTTTTGAAGCTGTATTTGATTTGACTAATCCGTTGCCGATTGAGTAGACTTTTATAGTAAATTATCTTCCTCATGGTACCATTTCGGCAAAATAAGCCTTAGGATGGCACAGTAGAAATAGAACACCATTAAGCCGGAAAATAGCGCGATCATAGTACCCGATGTGGATGACATCCAGGTAATCGTTTTGAAATATCCCACCATTCCATACGGCACAATTCCAATTAAGAGGATCAAAAAAAGTAACCAGCCGTACTTCCTTTCCAATATCAAAACCTTTACAAGAAGCGGGATAAATGCAATGGCTGCAACCACTGCAAGTATTATTGCGGGTGTAAAAAAGTAACTTAGAATCAATAGCGCTGACCCTGACAACTCATAGTCAAGCCATTTCTGAAGCTTTGATAAATTGTAGTTTCTCGAAACGATTATCTGCATTGATGAAGTAATTTGATGCACAAGAATAATTAATACTTTTCAGTTCAACAAATATTTAATGCTGAATGGTGTTCTTATCCATGCATTTAAACACAAAAACGTGTGCATAATTTGAACTTATCCATCAATTTGAAAATGAGTAAATCTGAGTAAATACCGGCTACAGAGTCTCTCTGGTTCATTGCCAATTTGATCTGTATGTGAGACTGCTTTTCAATAGGTTATGGCTCTCTCAACAAAGCCATCCGGCGAATAAGCAATTTACAATCAAAGAATTATGCATTAGAAACTTTCCTTCGTTTTTTGATTCAAATATCGTCAGCCCAAATGCTTAATCAATGATGTTTTTATAAATTTTCCCGTCTTTCATTATGATGAGAAAATTATTCTCAGGGTCTGCTATTAACTCCAGATTTTCGGTGGGATTTCCATCGACCAGAAGTAAGTCAGCCAATGCACCTTCTTCAACTACCCCAAGCTTTCCTGCATAAGGGCTGCGTAAACCAGAAAGTGCGAGCATCCGGGCATTCTCTGATGTAACCAACTTTAAAGCTTGTACCGGTGTAAGCCACTCCTCAAGTAATAGGATGTACTCATTTTGTTCGCGATTCAGGTCGGGTTCAAACAGAAAATCAGTTCCCCACGCAAGATTCACTCCCATGTCTATAGCTGTTTGCCATACCAAAGGCTGGTTTTCAATTACAGGTTGTCGTTTCATTACTCTTAGCGGATCCATATCCGGGGTACTTGCCCGTAAAACCTGCAATGATAGCCACACATCATTATCTACCATCATTTGCAGAGTTTCTTCATCAAGCAGCTGTCCATGTTCAATCACTCTAACACCTGCTTCAATAGCACGTTTCACAGCTCGAGGTGTATATGCATGTACGGCTACATAGGTGCCCCAATCTTCAGCTGCTTCAACTGCTGCTTTCATTTCATCAAGAGTGTATTGGGTTACATCTATTGGGTCGTATGCAGATGATGTTCCTCCACCGGCCATCAATTTAATCTGGCTGGCTCCAAAACGTAAATTCTCACGTACCGCAGTCAAAACCTCATCCCGGCCATCAGCAATAAATGTAGCTCCCATCATTTCAGCTCTTGAGGCCTGTCCGAAGAATCGCCTTGATCTCTCAGTCGGCAACCTGAAATCACCATGTCCTGCAGTCTGACTTATTGTAGCACCCGATGGCCAAACGCGTGGTCCGGATACATGCCCTCCGTCAATGGCTTGTTTCAATTCAAAAATTGGCCCGCCAGCATCCCGAACGGAAGTAAAACCACGCATTAACATTCCGGTTGCACCGGCTGCTGCTTTTAAAGCAGCAAGTTGTGGCGTAAGCTCGGGATCCATAAGCTCTTCCATAGACAGTGAGCCAAATGTGAGATGCACATGAACATCGATAAGTCCAGGCATTAATGTGCGGCCTTCACCATCAATTATATCTACAGTTAGGTCATTTGGTATAGAAATTTCGTTCTGACTAATTTGAGATATTTCATTTCCAATAACCAAAACGTTAACATGTTCATGAATAGATTCACTAACGCCATCAAAAACATTAACATTGGAGAATAGTACTCCATTTTGCTGTGCATATAAGTGTGAGGTTGTGAAAAGTAGAAGTAATACGATAATCGTAAATAAACTTTTTCTCTTTTTCGTGTTGTGCCCAATCATATTCGTAATTTTTGTTGTGATGTCAGATGAGGTAACCATCGTAATTCTAAATTTAGTTCTAAAGATCTAAATATCATACACAAGATGTCATAAATTATGATAATTGATTATTTATTTGTAACTCATTCTACACATATAATTGGCAGACAATCATTTACATACCGACTTAAATCTTAAGCAAAAAACTTTATAAACAGACTCTGCCCGATTCTTTTTGAACTTCAGGTTTGCAACAAATAATATTCTATTCCTCACTTAATGAGTAAAATTGAACATTCTTCTTTATTTTAAAACGGCTTCATTAGGTTAATATAAGTGTATTGATTTGTATAGATCAGAATTCATCCCGGCCAAAGAATCACGTTGGTTCATTGCCATTTTCGATTTCTATGTAAGACTGCTCTTCAGACGGCGTTTCAAACGTGTATCGATTTCTCAACACTATCGCCCGGAGAAAAAGAGTAAAACGATCTATTACCTCAACCATTCCTCCTGGTGGGATGGTTTGATTCCATTTCTGCTCAACCAAAAAGTATTTCGCCAGAATGCACGCGCCATGATGGAGGACAAACAGATGCGGCAGCACTCTTTTTTCAAAAAGATTGGTGCTTTTTCAGTAAATCTTGAAAATCCGAGGGCAGTTATAAAATCACTGCGCTATGCGGTTGAATCTTTTGAACGGCCTGAATCCTCCCTATTCATCTACCCTGAGGGTGAGATTGTGCCGTTCTCTTCTGAAAAACCGTCGTTCAAAAAAGGAGTTGCGTGGATTGCACAAAAATGTCCTGAAGTGGATGTAGTGCCCATTGGAATTTACATTCACACTGCAAAAGCCGACAAACCCGAACTTTTCATAATGGTTGGTGAAAAGCTGCAATTTGATTCCACCTCAGAAGGCACTGAGCTCAACATATTTTTTGAGGAAAAACTGGGAGATCTTTTGAAGAATCTGGTCAAAGAATCCCATTCAAAATCAAACAGTTTTAGTCGATTAATTTGATCTAAACCGTCTAATCTGTTCTTACAGAGACAGTTCAAACAACATCAATAACTTTCCCAAACTGGTCACTTTTTTTGGCCAGTTCAATCAGTTTTATCACCTTTTTGGCTGTATCGGGTAGTACAGGTGGCGGCTGTTTTTTTCGGATGGATGTTGCAACTTCATCATAAAAAGCAGCGTAATTTCCCGGCACAGTTTCAATTTTTTTACTGATAATCTCACCACCCTCCTCTTTGTAAAGTGTACCCCAGTTTTTTTCCGGTTCTGTTCCCCAGGAATCATTTAACGGATTTTCACCATTGGCAAGAGCCTCTTCCTGAACATCGAGGCCAAACTTAACAAACGAACCCCTCTTGCCCCGCAAAACAAATCGCGGAGTCTCTTCGGGTACCAGCATTCCGGCTCTCAGTTTCGCTTTTATACCGGGATAATAGAAGTTGATTTCAAAACAGTCGTCAGCTTCACCACCTCGCTGTGATCGAATATCAGCAAAAACTCTATCGGGCATCCCAAAAAGCATGATCGTTTGGTCAATCAGATGAGGTGCCAAATCATACAGTATCCCGCTGCCGGGCAGATCTTTCTCTTTCCATGCATCGTCTCTGAGATAATTTCTGAACCGGTTAAATGACGATTCAAACTCAACTATGTCGCCAACAGCTTTTTCGTGAATCAGTTTTTTGATGGTCTGAAAATCACCATCCCAGCGCCGGTTTTGAAAAACGGTCAATACTCTGTTTTTCGATTCAGCCAGCCGGATCAGCTTTTCCGCTTCATCCGATGAAACTGTAAACGGCTTCTCCACAATCACATGTTTATCGGCACTTAGCGCTTCAAAGGCCTGGTCAAAATGAAAATGGTTCGGCGTTGTAATGATGATTAATTCAAGAGTGTCATCTTTCAGAAGATCTTTTAAATCTCTTATGATTTTTACCTCACGAAAATCTTTTTTCGCATCATCTCTTGTCCGCTGAAGTACAGATGTAACTTCATACTTATCAGAAGCTTTTAATAGTGGAGTATGAAATATTTTCGCTGATTTTCCATACCCGATAATCGCTGTTTGGATGGGTCTGTTCATAACTTCACTAATTTTGAATCAGAGTGGAAGATTGTCATGCTTTTTGCGCGGTACGGTATCCACCTTATTTTGGCAAACGGCAAAAGCGCGGATCAGTTTTTGGCGCGTTTCAGATGGCAGGATCACATCATCAATAAAACCACGTGCTGCCGCACGATATGGATTTGCAAACTCATTGGTGTATTGATCTTCGAGCTCTTTCTGTTTCTTTTCAGGATTTTCAGCTTCTGAGATCTCTTTTCGGAAAATGATCTCCACTGCACCTTTTGTACCCATCACCGCAATTTCCGCAGTGGGCCATGCCACATTATAATCGGCCCGAATATGTTTTGAGTTCATCACATCATACGCACCGCCATACGCTTTTCGGGTGATGACCGTCATTTTTGGTACGGTAGCCTCACAAAATGCGTAGAGAAGTTTTGCTCCATGTTTGATGATACCACCCCACTCCTGATCGGTACCCGGCAAGAAACCCGGAACATCTTCAAAAACCACAAGCGGAATGTTGAATGCATCGCAAAACCGAACAAACCGTGCACCTTTCAGGGATGCATCGATATCGAGTACACCGGCAAGTGAAAGCGGCTGATTAGCAACAATCCCCACACTTCTGCCGGCAAGTCGGGCAAAACCAACAACAAGGTTATCGGCATAATTTTCATGTACTTCGTAGAATGAATCCCGGTCCATTACACCGTTTATGGCATCTTTAATATCGTACGGTTTGTTGGGATTGAGCGGCACCAGATCTTCGAGGCCGGATGCGAGCTTTGGATCGGGATCAACAGCTTCAACATCGGGAACTTTCTCTTCACAATTTTGAGGAATATAGGTGATTATCTTGCGGATGTTACGAAGACACTCCGCATCATTTTCCGTAGTGAAGTGCGCCACTCCCGATTTCGATCCGTGTGCCGTTGCGCCACCCAAATCTTCTGAGGAGACATCTTCATGAGTAACCGTTTTTACAACATTAGGTCCGGTTACAAACATGTAACTTGTGTTTTTTACCATGTAGACAAAATCGGTAAGTGCCGGGCTGTAAACTGCCCCGCCTGCACAAGGACCCATTACTGCTGAGATTTGAGGAACCACTCCCGATGCCATCGAGTTACGCCAGAATACCTCAGCGTATCCTCCCAGTGAGCTCACCCCTTCCTGGATTCGTGCGCCGCCTGAATCATTCAAACCGATAATAGGCACACCGTTTTTCATTGCAAGATCCATCACTTTGCATATTTTCTCTGCATGTGTTTCGGAGAGAGATCCGCCAAACACCGTAAAATCCTGACTGAAAAGATAGACCGGCCGCCCCTCAATTTTTGCAAAGCCTGTGATAACACCATCACCCTTTATTTTTTGATCTTCCAGGCCGAATGCACTGCTGCGGTGAGTTACAAAAGCATCGATCTCCTCGAAAGTGCCTTTATCAACAAGCAATTCTACCCGCTCTCTTGCAGTTAGTTTTCCTTTTTCGTGCTGCTTTTCAATTCTTTTTTCCCCGCCGCCAAGTTTCGACTCTTCTCTGTATTTGAGCAGTTGTTTTACTTTATCATTCATAGAGTATTCGGCACTTTTCAGGTTTTATTTTCTGTAAAATAGCTGTGAAGTCTGTCGGTAAAATCAACGGCTACTTCATCGTACACGTCGATCATATTTCGGGTAAAAATTTCTTTTTCGATGAATCGTGAAGCCTCTTTCCAGGTTTCAAAATCAATAATCTTTCCAAGAGCTTCTTCATATGCGCTTTCTGAACCTCCGAAAATTTCATCTACAAAACGGCTGCTGTCGTCATTCAGCCAACCGGATATATCTTCAATTTTTTCAGATAATTCCGGCTCCTCTTTTGTAAGATCAAAAATTGGTTCTTCAAGATCAAACCCGGTCTCTTCCGGATAGATATCTTCATCAATTTGAACAGGCTGTTCATCAAAAACAAACCCGGGTTCGTGATCGATATCACTACGTTCCAGAAACGACTTCCACATCGGCACTTCATCACTATCTGAATTCTCATCAGGTTCGCTTTCTGCAGACAGCTCTGAAATGTTTTCTCTATTTTCTTCGGGATAATCCACCTCTTCAGCATCGTCAATATCAAAAAGAGATTTTGTAGTACCCGGCTCACTCTCCTTTCTGGACAGGTTCAGTTCGTCGTAAATCGTTTTTGGTTTAATAGTAAAACCTTCTTCTTCTGAGTCGTCTGAGTCATCATCCAATGTGAATTTACTCAATAGTGGAACATCATTATAATCAACATCTGCTTCATCTTCTTCTGACTCTTCATCAAGAATAAAAGGTGGTGTGTCATCTGATTCTTCCTCCTCTTCATCATCATCGCTGCTGCCAAATTTTGCTGCCAGTGAATCCTCATCAGTCAGAGGTTCGTCGTCTTCATCTTCAGTTTCCCTATCGAGTAAAAAAGGTATTGTTTCCGGTTCTGTCTCATCTTCCGGTTCTTCTGCTTCAGCATCATCCTCCTCATAAAAGATTTCTGCAAGGGATGGCTCTTCGTTTTTCACCGAACCGGATTCTTCTACCGGTTCAATATCCTCCTCAATCACTTCACTCTTTTGTTCCCGTTCTGTTGTCTCATCCGGAATCGTTTTATCAATTATTTCTTCTTCGATCTCTTCAGTCTGTTCAAAACCATCTTCATCCTCCTCGGCATCAGCGGTGATGAAGTTATCTGCCAATGATAGCTCCGGTTTTTCTTCTGATTCTGCAGTATCCTCCTCCATTACCGGATCTTCATCTTCTAAAGAGAATGGAAATTCTTCATCAAGATCTTCTGTATCATCCTCATCATTCTGTTCTCTCTCATACTCCAGCTCTTCAATTTCCCCTTCACTGTAAATTGGCTCTGCCGGCGTTTCATCTATTTCTTCAGCAACTGAATCGTCCAGTGATTCATCAAACAACTCTTCTTCATCCGTCTCCTCTTCATCTGTCTCCTCTTCACCAGCAGAAAAAAGTTTGTTTATAGAAGGTTCTTCCTCTTCCATTTCAGTCTCATCTGATATGGTTTCTACAAGCGATTCAGCCTCCGGAGCGCTCTCCTCATCAGGAGGGAAAAGTGTGGGCTGCTCCTCAATTATTTCAGTTTCATCCAGCAAGAGATCCGCAGAGCTCATCACTTCAATGATTTTAACATCCGATACAGAATCACTCATCAAATCAAATTTCCGGGCGACATTATGCATCCCTTTATCTTCAAAAAACTGACGGATCAGGTCAGAGTCCACAACCTGGCCTGAAAGAGCAAAAACAGGTTTTAGTTCGTCCACCCATTTCAGCGGATTGTGGGCTGAAGTCAGCTTTTCATCAATCGCTTCAATTACGCTTTTCGCCTTATCAAACGTTAGCGTAAGTTTATCTTTTTTTATTACATATCGCTCAAGTGCAATTGCAAGATGAGTATTCACCGTTATCCTGCCGGTTCGATCCCGTAATTCCTGCAAGTCCAGCTCATCATCATTCTTAAAAATAAATTCAGGAATTGCTTTTCTTGGGTTGACAGCCAGGTCTAAACAAATTTCAACGCCATTCTGAGTGAGTGCAACTGTGTGAGCCGCCGGTATGGTCAGTTCACTTTTGAGCTGCTCAAGATACTCCTGCCGAGCCCGTTTTGCTTTTTCAGAATTCAGATTGATCCAGTCAGAACTCATCAGACTTACCGATTCTTTTGCATAATCCCACGCCTCGGCTTGCATCCAGTTCACTAAAAATTGCGGATAACCTGCCTCAAACAGATCAGCGGTTGTAAAATATTCCTTATTTTCGGGCAGCTTCGAAGTTAAGTTCTTCGTGATATTCTCGATGATTTGCTCCATAGATGATTTGGCGGTCTGAAGTTCCGGTTCTGTTTGCTTGTCTGCTCATGGAAGTTAAACCTTTTCATATATCTTAGAAAATTGAGTTAGGCCTTAAAAAGCCTTTTTTTTTGGTGATGCTCCGCCTACCTTTAAGCAATGATTAATCTGAATGTAACATCCATTTCTAAGCAGTTCGGCACGAACCTTGTTTTTTCGGATCTCTCCTTCTCAGCTGAGGCGGGTGTATTGGGAATTGCAGGCAGCAATGGCTCCGGAAAATCCACTCTTTTGAAGTGCATCTCCGGGCTGATGAAGCCATCATCCGGCGAGGCTGAATGGGTTGTGGATGGCCATATAACAAATAAGCAGGACTTGAAGCAAATTATGGGGTTTGCTGCTCCCTTCATTCAGTTGTATGAGGAGCTCACCGTTACTGAAAACCTGCAGTTTATTACGGACATCAAAAAAAGCTCCGGTTCCGCAAATGCTGCAGAACTTCTGGATGAACTTGGAGCCGCGGAATTTGCCGATTCTCATTTTGGAGAGTTATCAACCGGCCAGCAGCAGCGCGCCAAACTTGCTGCCGCCCTCATCCATAAACCACGAATTTTACTGCTCGATGAACCCGGTTCAAACCTTGATAAAAAAGGACGGGAAGTAATTGTAGGCATTATAAACCGCTTTCGGAAAAATGAGGAGCTCATTCTCCTCGCATCCAATCAAACGTATGAACTCGATCTCTGCGACCGGGTAATCGATTTGCAACCAAAATAGAAAGATACTATGTACACACCCCAGGATAAACAACTTGCCGCCCAGCTCTTAACCCACAGTGTGGAGCTGCAGCCCGGAGAAAATATTTTACTTCAGCTAATTGGTCTTAATGGAATCGGGCTTATACGCGCCCTTGCTGAAACAGCCCGGGAGATGAATGCGCACCCATTTATTAAAATTGAAGACCCGGAGACAAACCGGCTGCTCCTTGAAATGGGCAATGCAGAGTTTTGGGTTAACCAGGCAGAAACCGATCAGCTTCCTCTGATGAAACAGATGGATGCATTTGTGGGCATACGTGGAGCAGAGAATATTTATGAAAACTCGCTGGTAAATAAAGAGGCCAATAAATCGTACTCCGAAAAGTTTCTGAAACCGGTTCATTTTGAGGAGCGCGTGAATAATTCGAAGTGGGTGGTTTTACGTTATCCTTCCCCGGCATTTGCCATGAATGCAAAAATGCCTACCGAGCGGTTCCGGCAGTTTTATTACGACGCCTGCCTGTTCGATTACGCTTTGCTCGAAGAAGCTATGAAACCACTCGAGGCAGAGCTGCGCAATACCGATATGATCCAACTGAAAGGAGAAGGAACCGATATCTCATTTTCTGTGAAAGGCCAGAACTGGATTCCCTGCTTTGGCAAGCGAAATATCCCGGATGGTGAACTCTTTTCATCACCGGTATTGGAATCTGTAAATGGCCACATCACCTACGCCCCGTCGGTATATCAGGGTAAACCTTTTGAGTTTGTAAAGTTGACGGTAAAAGATGGCGTAGTGGTTGATTTTGATTCTTCAAATAACACGGCTCTTGAGGAGATTCTGGATACGGATGAAGGAGCAAGGCGATTCGGAGAGTTCAGCTTTGGCCTCAATCCTATCATTAAAGAGCCGATGTACGACATCCTTTTTGATGAAAAAATCTATGGCTCGAACCACCTCACCCTCGGTAAAGATTATGAGATTGCCGCAAATGGAAACTCCAGCAATATTCACTGGGATCTGGTCTGCATCGGTGCAGATGTGTATTTCGATGGTGAACTGGTACGAAAAGGGCGTGAGTTTGTGAAGGATAGTTTAACAGGGTTAAATCCCGATGAACTTTTAAAAAAATAGCTCTTATTGATCAAAATCTTCATCATCAATAATTATTTCAGCTTCTTTGCTATACCTGCTCAATACATTTCGCTGCTGGACGGAAGAGATTGAAAAATCATCACTCTCATGTTGTGAATGATCTGCGCCTTCTACATATCCAATGTGAGTAAACCTGAAGCGTACTTTTTGAGCTGAAAAATCACGACACTGGATTCCTGGCGTTGGCGGAGGCCATAACAGCTGCGAAATAGAATTGGGACTCCAACCCACTACAAGTAGATTTTCTGAGGAGTTATATTCATAGAAATCGCTTCGAGGCGTCCAAATCCAGTTATTATTTACCTGTACGGCTACTTCAGCATCTAATCTTTCACCGGCATCCAAATCTATATTTGTTAGTTCCACATAGAATCGTTCTCCACACTCTACAGAATCCGGTGAAACCGAAATTTGAGATTCCTTTGTTGTTACACTGATCAAACTGTCACGAAAACCACGGTCATCTTCAATGTCAATCCTGTATCGAGTGTTGAACTCAATAGGTTTTTCAATCTTAAAATTGTGGGTATAGAGATTATCAAATACTACCACACTGTCGCGAAGCAATTCGGACTCCATAGTAGTAAGGTTTGTGAATACCATCTGTACGTCAAGTTCCCGGGTGGTCTCAGGATTTAAGAGCGAATTCACATTATGCACTCGAATATAATTGGGCGACCTTTGAAGGTCTAAAGGGCCGGACATAGAATATACAGGATCACTTTCTGCAATCGGTTCGATGGTCGTATCACATGCCACAACAAAGCAGAGTGCAGTGAAAATCATTAAACGGATTATAAGCTTCATTTTCATTTTCAAGCTATCGAAGGGTTGCACTTACAGAGAGATATGGCATAAAACCGGTTTGCGTAACCACTTCGTAGGAAACCACATCAAGGTAGAAAATATTTGCCCTGTCATACAGATTTATGGCACCTATTTCAGTACCCAATCTGAAACCGGTGGTAATATCAAAATATCTTTTCAGTGATAAATCCAGACGGTGATATACCGGCAGTCTCTCTGAGTATGGCCTGGCAAAATATCCATAAGCAATCCCCGGCACTTCAGTTGGGTTATCGTAAGGAACATTCAGTAAAAAATCGGTGCCGAATAGTTGGGTATATGGAAACCCTGAACCGAGTTCCCAGCTTGCACTGGCCGTAAAACCTGCAAATGTGTAGTTTACAAATGTATTGAATTTATGGCGCTGATCGTGCGCAGGGTTAAAATTCATAATATCACCCTGAAGCCAACTCCCTAAATCTTCCCCTGCAGCCGAATACTCTACCTTGCCCAACCCATAGCCGATGTACCAAAATAGCGGCTCCCTGTTAAATTCAAGCCGGAAATCAACTCCAAATGTTTCGCCGTTGGCGAGCACGGTTTCCGTTTCAATGGCAGCACGCTGCGTCCATCTTGGAATAGGCGTATTCCTGTGATATTTATAGTACCCTTCAAGATTGGCAGTCCAAAAATTTCCAAACCTGTGCCGTAAACTAACGATACTGTGAAATGCCTGTGGCATTGGTTGTCCATCGCGAATTGGATTGTAGATTGTAAACGTCGAACCGGCATCCCTAGGGTCGGTTATGCCTTCATGAATTTGGGAATACAAACCCGTGGCAAAACTCAGTTCTGTGCGATTGTTTCTGAATGGATTATATTGAACACGAAGCCGGGGCTCAAAAGTGAATCCATAAAGAGAAGTAATCTGGCTGCCCACTCCCGGTTCTATCAACAAACGCTCACCGGATTCCCAAACTGTTTTTGTGAAAAATTGTATGATAAAAAGTTTACGGTCTATCCCATCATCATATACCGTAAAACGTTCGTCGAAATCGGCTTTGTACCCGTTAAATAGTACATTAAATCCGTAATCAATTGGCAGATTAAACAGATCAGCCTGCAAACTAAGCCGTAAGTATCCCTGTTTTACACTGGCAAATCGTTCGGTTGTGATTGAGGTCGCCTCACTGTTTGCAAACTCTGAAAAACCGGCAGAGATTTCAAAAGGGTGATTGAACATTTCATCAAACCCAAAACAACGAACCCCAACACCTCTGTTTGTCCAGGCCAGGTTGAGGTTTCGGCCTGGGTTGATGTTGCCCTCATCTCCCGTAGCAATGGCACTTACACTGCACATAAACTCATCGGCCTGAAGAGTGTAGCGTGCAATCATGTCATAGAATTGAATATCCTGCTCCTGTGTACCCAGATAACCCGAAAACTGGCGGATGGTTGAATATCGTCCGCTTAGAAAAAGGGATGAGCGGTCTTTTTTTAGTGGAGTTTCTACAAAGAGTGATGACAAATATGGGCTGAATGAACTGCTTGCCATCGGCCGGTTGAGACTTGCCGTTCGAAGATTTACATCAACCACGGCAGACGTTGATCCCATATAGCTGCTGTCGAAGCCCCCTGCCATCACGGCTACATCGTTCACAGCTCTTTCAGGGAAAGCAGAAAAGAGGTTCGAAATGTGAAATGGTTTTATGAGAGGAATTCCATCAACAAGAACTAGATTTTGTGCCGGAGTACCACCTCTTATGTAAAGCTCTCCACCCTGGTCTCCCGTTGTGACCACTCCCGGCATAGTTTGAATATAGGCCATCAAATCCCCTTCAAGGCTTGCTGAGGGCAGCCTGCTTAAATCGGTTCCCCGAATTCTTGTAACCCCAACCTGCCCTGTTCGTACTCCGCCTTCACCAACAACTTCCAGTTCCTGCAGCGTACCCACGGCTTCTTCCAAAACTATACGTTTAATCCGGATCTCATCGGAACCAAGTTCAACAAAATCTTCATATGTCTCAAAACCGATAAACGAAATTCTAATACGATACCGGTTTTCCTGTAAATTCCTGAATTCGACAAAACCATCGCGAGTGGTTACTCCATAGTGGGTATACTCTTCATCGTCGTTTTCATAAACTAAAATATTTGCTCCAATAACGGGTTGCCGATCAGAATCTGTAACAATCAGCCTGAGTACAGACTGTGCAGACAAGAATTCTTGAAAACTAATGGCGAAGAAAATGAGTATGAATAGAGTACTAAAACGCAATAAACAGAATTTTCTGAATTATGATTTTACACGATGTTTGGGTTGAAAGCTACTCATAAAAGAAATGATTATAAATTCATTAATTATGTAGCATAAAAATGTGAGTAAATTTATTTTGACCGAATGGGCTTCAATAAAATCAGCAGTTCTCAATCTTAACAAAGCTTACGATTATGGCCGAACTACTTTCTTCCCTCAATTGGCTCGCCGTACTAACTGCAACCTTTCTCTATTTTGTATTGGGCGCTTTATGGTACAGCCCGGTTCTATTTGCAAAAAAATGGATGGAACTCCGCAACATAAAAGAAGAAGACATCGACGGACCTAACCCGATTATTTTTCTCTACTCCTTTATCCTTCAACTGATTGGCGTGATTTCTCTCGCCCTTTTTATGGCTGCAATGGGAATTGATTCCGCTTTGAATGGTGCCATTGTAGGATTTGGTGCAGGAGCCGGAATTCTGTTTTCACTTGCAGGAACCACCGGCATATTTACTGAACTGAAAATGCAGCTCCACTTTCTCGACAGCGGCTATCATGTGGTTGGCCTCACCCTGGCCGGTGCAATTCTCGGTTTTTGGTAAATTAATCTTATGAAAGCAACCATCATCGGAGCTACCGGACTTGTTGGCAGTGAACTCGTTAATCTGCTTTTATTAGATGATCGAATTCAGGAAGTTGTGGTATTTGGGCGGCGTACTCTCGGCTTTAATCATGAAAAACTGCAGGAGCATATCATCAACTTCGACAAGTCTGAAGAGTGGAGAGAATTGGTTTCCGGAGATCTTTTCTTCTCCACACTGGGCACCACAATGAAACAGGCCGGCAGCAAAGAGGCTCAAAATCGTGTTGATTATACCTATCAATACGAATTTGCAAAAGCAGCCGCTGAAAACGGAACTCCGGTTTACGTGCTGGTATCTGCTGCCTCTGCAAATCCGGAATCTCGTGTGTTCTACACAAGAATGAAAGGTGAATTAGAACGTGATGTGAAAAAACTGAATTTTTCTGCAACACATATTATTCAGCCCGGCCTTCTTCATGGAAACCGGGAAGATACACGGTTTGGAGAGAACCTTGCCTTTCATCTTTTAAATGCGGTAAACCGTATTGGCCTCATGAAAAGCTATCGCCCCATTCATGGAAAAACGGTGGCCAAAGCAATGATCAACGCTGCACTCTCAAACAAATCCAGAATTCATCAGTACACACTTGAGGAAGTATTTGATTTGGCAGATGTGTAAAGAAAATCATAATTATCATTCCGCATAAACATTCTCATTTCTACATTATTTCGTATCTTTCCCGATTCCATTCTGCAACATTCAAAACTATTACTCCTGATTTGAGGATGATTTTAAAACGTTACTTTTCAGCCACGGGATTGCTGGTGGGTACATTTTTCTTTGCATTATCTATGACACCAAGCCTGTTGCCAAGAACTGATCTTTTCCAGGGTTTGGTTTCAGGATTTTCACTGGCTGCAGGGTACGGTATCGGCGTGCTTGGTCCCTGGCTGTGGACCTATTTTGAACTTCCCAAGCCATCCAAAAAAAATCAAAGCCGGCTTCAAATTATTGCAGCTATTATCTGTATTGTCACCGGAATAGTTTTTTTATGGAGTGCAAGTGACTGGCAAAACTCTATTCGTTCGTTGATGGGAATGGATGAACTTGCAGGTGTTCAACCGGTAATTATAGGACTAACTGCAATTGGTGTATTTTTGGCAGTTCTTTATACTGCCCGGCTTTTCCGCTGGACATTCCGGCTGATCACCGTGAAGCTGCTTAATTATATTCCCCGAAAAGTATCCTACATTATCGGGCTTTTAACGGCTTTCATTCTGTTTTGGTCGGTAGTAAATGGTGTGCTTTTTTCACTTTTATTACGCTCTGCTGATACCACCTACGAAAGAGTTGATTCCCTTCTTGAACCGGAATTTGAACAACCTACAGATCCATTAAAAGCAGGCAGCATACAATCACTCTTATCGTGGGAGGATATGGGGCGAACAGGCAGAAGATTTGTATCAGGAGGACCTTCATTAATTGACCTGCAAAGATTTACAGATGATTCAGTTCAGAACCCTGTACGGGTTTATGTTGGGATGAACGCGGCAGAAACGGTGGAAGAGCGTGCCGATCTGGCACTGCAAGAGCTTATCAGGCTAAATGCGTTTGACAGGGAAATAATGGTGATCATCACACCTACAGGCACCGGATGGGTTGATCCGGGTTCCATTGAAACGCTGGAATATCTTTTCCGTGGTGATGTTGCCAGTGTGGCCGCACAATACTCCTACCTGCCGAGTCCGCTTTCACTTTGGGTTGAAGAGGAGTATGGTGCAGAAATGGCTCAAGCGCTGTTCCAGAAAGTGTATGGCTACTGGACACAATTACCGCGGGATAACCGCCCCAAACTCTATTTACATGGATTGAGCCTCGGCGCACTAAATTCCGACCGATCATTCGATCTGTACGATATTATTGACGATCCATTTAACGGAGCGCTTTGGGTAGGCCCGCCTTTCCGAAAAGAGACCTGGAGAACATTTACCGAACGGCGAGATCCAGATTCTCCTGCCTGGTTGCCAACCTTCAGAGATGGTTCTGTTGTCCGGTTTGCCAACCAAAATGGCGGGCTTGAAAAACCCGGATCAGAATGGGGAGGGTTCAGAATTGCCTATCTGCAATATGCCAGCGATCCCATTGTTTTTTTTGATTCGCGATCGTATTGGCGTGAGCCGGCCTGGATGCGTGAGCCACGCGGGCCTGATGTCTCCGCTGATTTGAGGTGGTACCCCGTAGTTACGATGGTTCAGCTCGCCGTTGATATGGTTTCAGGAACAGAACCGAGAGGTTTCGGGCACGATTATGCCGCCGAGCACTATTTTGATTCCTGGCTGGCTTTAACCGAGCCTGAAGGATGGAGCAATGAGCAGTTAGAGCGTTTGAGACAGTTCTTTTCTGAAATTAATTAATAAAAAACGGTAAGAGCAGAATTTACAAGCTGAGTTCGTTCTAAAATTTCGAAAGAGGAGGCTCCCCTCCTTTTCAAGGAGGGGTTGGGGGTGGTTCGCTGCACTATTCACATGGCTAAAGATCAAATAATTGATTCATAGCTTTTTCCAACCGCCCCTAAATCACTTCGCAGGAATTGCTAAAGATCGGAGCCCCTCCCCTGAAAGAATCGGAATCAAAGACTTAGAAAGGAAGGGACTTTATGAGCTTCAATCGACAAATGACAAATTATGAATCAAACTCAGGTTTATACGATCTCCTGCATCTTGCCGATATTAATTTATCCCTGATTATTCCGCCCACGCCTCTGCATCGCTGTACACCTCGGCAAATTCAAGATGCTCACCATTTTTACTGATGGTAGCTTCATACTCAATTCCCTGAGAATCGTCTTCGCGTTTAATAAGCTGCTTTGCAAGCTGATTCACGATTTGAGTTTGTATGACCCGCTTCAGCGGGCGGGCACCGTACACGGGATCGTAACCACGAACTGCCAGCCAGTCTTTCACACTATCTGAAATGGATACAGCCACTCTGTTTTTATTGAGCATTTTATCAACTCGCTGCAGCTGAATATCCACAATCTGGCGAATATGCCGCTGATCAAGCGGATGGAATATCACCACATCATCAATTCGGTTCAGAAACTCAGGACGGATGGTTCGCCGCAACTGTTCGAGCAGCTGATCCTGAAGTTTTCTGTACGTTGTATCATCCATTTCACCTCCACTCTTCTCAATCTGCTCAGAAATGATGTGCGAACCGATGTTGCTGGTCATGATGATGATGGTATTGGTGAAATCGACCGTTACGCCTTTGTTGTCAGTCAGACGGCCATCATCAAGAACCTGCAACAAAATATTGAATGCATCCGGATGTGCTTTCTCGATTTCATCGAGAAGTACTACTGAGTACGGTTTTCTTCGAACCGCTTCAGTTAGCTGGCCACCTTCATCGTAACCCACGTAACCCGGAGGTGCACCAATCAGGCGGCTCACGCTGTGCTTTTCAATGTATTCACTCATGTCGATACGAATCATCGCATCCTGATCATTGAATAAAAAGTCGGCCAGTGAACGCGCCAGCTCAGTTTTACCCACACCGGTTGATCCCAGGAACATGAACGATCCGATCGGCCGGTTTTCATCCTGAAGTCCGGCACGTGCACGGCGAACAGCATCAGAAACAGCTTCTATTGCCTGATCCTGTCCAATTACACGTTTGTGCAGCTCCTCTTCGAGAAGCAACAATTTCTGGCGCTCACTTGATAACATTTTTGTAACCGGAATTCCGGTCCACTTCGAAACGATATCAGCGATCTCTTCGGCTTCTACCTGCTCCTTGAGAAGTGATCGTCCCTGCTGAATTTCATCCAGCTCTTTTTTGGTTGTTTCCAGATCTTTTTCGAGCTGCGAGATGGTACCATAGCGAAGTTCAGCTACTCTTTCATAATGTCCTTCACGCTCAGCCTTATCGGCCTGATTACGGGCCGTTTCGATGGCTTGCTTCATCTCCCGTGTTTTCTGTATGAGACCTTTTTCAAGATCCCACTGAGTGCGCATCGATTTACGTTTCTCCTCGAGATTTGCGAGATCTTTTTCGTTTGATTTGAGCTTCGCCTCATCTTTTTCTCGCTTTAGTGCCTCCCGCTCAATTTCAAGCTGGCGGATTTGCCGCTCAATACTGTCGAGTTCTTCCGGCATGGAATCGATCTGTAAACGAAGCCGGGAAGCGGCCTCATCAATCAGGTCGATCGCCTTATCGGGCAGAAACCGATCAGAAATATAGCGATGTGATAGTTCGGCTGCAGCAACAATGGCTGCATCAGTGATACGAACTCCATGATGAACTTCATAACGCTCCTGCAATCCACGCAGAATGGAGACCGTATCTTCGATTGAGGGTTCACCCACAAAAACGGTTTGCAGACGCCGCTCCAGGGCCTTGTCTTTTTCAATGTATTTTCGGTACTCGGTGAGTGTGGTTGCGCCGATGGCGTGAAGCTCTCCTCTTGCAAGTGATGGTTTCAGAATGTTGGCTGCATCCATCGAACCTTCGGTAGCCCCTGCCCCAACAAGTGTATGAATCTCATCGATGAAAAGAATCAATTCTCCATCCGAATCCATCACCTCTTTCACCACTGCTTTGAGACGTTCCTCAAATTCACCCCGAAATTTGGTTCCGGCCACAAGCGCGCCCATATCAAGTGCCACAACCTGCTTGGTTTTGAGCCCCTCAGGAACATCTCCTCGCACAATTCGAAGAGCAAGTCCTTCGGCAATAGCGGTCTTTCCTACGCCCGGTTCACCTATCAAAACCGGATTGTTTTTGGTTCGCCTTGAGAGAATCTGCATTACGCGGCGAATCTCCTGATCTCGGCCGATTACGGGATCAAGCTTATTCTTTTCGGCCAGTTCATTCAAATTACGCGCATATTTTTTGAGCGCTTCATAGCGGCTTTCCGCGTTGGGATCATCCACTTTTTGTGATCCCCGAACATCCTTCAATACGGTTAAAACCTGATCTTTTTTCACGCCAAGATCTTTCAGGATGGATCCGGCCTCAGAAGGTACCTTCAGAACTCCCAGTAAAATATGTTCAGAGCTGATGTATTCATCACCCAGATCATCAGCCTCTTTCTGTGCCTGATCAAACAACGCTTTCGAATTATTTGACAGGTACTGACCTGAAACGGATGCGCCTTTCACAACCGGAAATTTGCTGATGGTCTGATCCAGCTTTTCAAGGAGCCCGGGTAGTGAAACCCCAACTTTTTTGAGAACGTTGATGGTTACATTATCCGAATCACTCAACAGAGCCTTCAACACATGAGCGGGTTCTACAGCCTGATGGTTACTGTTTTGAGCAAGTTCCAGCGCCTTTTGTACGGCTTCCTGTGCCTTTATCGTAAATTTGTTAAAATTCATTGTAATCAAATTAAATTTTGTCTCTTTTTCATTCTGTAAGTACCAAAATCATTCCCAAAATAAAGATATGCCGTTATTGCAGATCAAAACTGACTCTTCTATAATATCTGCACTTTTGCTCTAAATCGTGGCAGAACTATGCCGAAATTGAAGCTGAAAAAAGAAGAGTGGCAGAATCCGGAAAGTCTTGGATTGATTATCCCTGTTCAATTCTTTTTTAATTCTCGTGATACTTTGATAAAATCAGGCAAAACCAATGTAAAAACCCATACCCATTTCATCATGCTCAATTTTCAACATACTCTGCTGTTCACTCTGGTATTTATTCTGATTTCGTGCAGCTCTGTTTCCGATCAGGCTGATTATATCATAACAGGAAACAACATCTGGACCGGTGCAGAAAACAGTCCGGCAGTTGAAGCAATTGCTGTGAAAGGTGACAGAATTTTAGCTGCAGGTACCATTAATGAGATCGATTTTTTCCGGGGAGACAATACACATGTGATACAAGCAGGCGACGGTTTGGTAATACCGGGTTTTATTGATAATCACACACATTTTAACCGAGCCGGCGAATTGCTGATGGGAATCAATCTGCTTGATGTTTCCGATTCGGAGTTGTTAAGAGAAAGAGTTGCGGAAACCAGTGAACGCCTGCCTGATGGCATGTGGATGACCGGTGGAATGTGGGGAGCTTACGAACAGTGGGCCATGGGCGATACCGGCAGCGAACGGGCAGAAAGTGAACTCTGGACACCACATCAGAATGATATCAACGATCTTACACCGGAAACTCCCGTTTTACTCCACCGATGGGATCGCGAAATGTACCTTGCCAATGAAGTTGTTTTGAATCTTGCAGATATCGAATGCGGTCAGGAAGGTGTTGAGTGTGAAAATAATGAGCCGACAGGAATTTTGCATCCTGTTGCTGCTCAGAATGTATTGGATCTGATTCCATCACACACCCTTGAACAGAGAATTGCGGAAGCGCATCTTGCACTGGAGCGGCTTGCACAGCATGGTGTAACCACCATTCACGATATTACCGGACCGGAACAAATGAGAGTTTTCCAGGAACTTCACAGGCGCGGGGAACTGACCACCCGAATAAACGCCCGCCCCACTCTGGATAAATGGGAGCAGCTTGCCGAAGTTGGTATTGAGCATGGTTATGGTGACGAATGGCTTCGAATTGGTGGTTTGAAAGGCTTTGTGGATGGCATTATGGGTAATTCCAGTGCGCGTTTTTATGAGCCTTACCTCACCACAGGCGAAGTGGGAATATGGCGCCCGATGATGTATCCACCCGGAAATATGAAAGAGTTGATTGTTAATGCCGATGCCCATGGTTTGTGGCCTCATGTACATGCTATTGGTGATCAGGCTGTAGATTCCCTTCTCACCCTATTTGAGCACGCCATTGAAGTGAATGGCGAGCGTGAGAGGCGATTTAGAATGATACACACCCAGGTACTCAGGGATGGAGATGTGGCTGATCGTCTTGCCGATATGAATATTATCGCTGAAATGCAGCCCTATCATGCTATTGACGATATGCGCTGGATGGAAGAGCGGATTGGTGAGCGTTCAAGGTGGGCATACGCCTTCAAAACCCTGCATGATGCCGGGGTTATGCTCTCTTTTGGCAGCGACTGGCCGGGAACCAATGCCTCGTGGTATCCTGCAAGTGCGGTTCAGGGAATTTATGCAGCTGTAACCCGCCAAACTCTCGATGGCCAACCTGATGGAGGCTGGTTTCCCGAAGAACGAATCGATGTGGAAACAGCCCTGCGTGCCTATACAGTTAATAATGCGTATGCAGCCGGTGAGGAAGATTTTAAAGGAACTCTCGAACCCGGAAAAGTAGCCGATATCGTAATTTTATCAGAGAATCTCTTCGATATTGACCCGACTGAGATTAAAGATGTACATGTTCTCTACACCTTTACCGGAGGTAAATTGGTCCACCGGCATGAAGATTCTGAATAGTGAGTTAAAAACCTATGTGCAGGCCCAGTTTGAAGTACAACAGATCCGTTTCTGACCGGCTCACATCATACGTAACATCCCCGTTACTGATTTGAATGGAGCCTGATTGCAGATATTCTGCTTCCCGCCCGAGCATATACCTGCCCTGCAGATTGATATAAAATGAGGCCGGCGCAGTCTCTTCTCCCTGATCGTTTATACCGGAACTTCGGTATACTCTGATCTGCAGCCCGCCTCCAAAACCGTAACTCATAGCTACATCTTCAAAGTTTGTATCGCGAAGGCGTTCGCCATCACCAAAAGCACCTCTTTGCCTAAGGATGGTCTCTGTAAAAAAGTAGTTAAAGCCAAAGAGCCCCTCCGCATAGGGCCTAACCACACCGGATGGCAACATCAATCTCATGAAGAGGTTTCCGTTGAGCAGATTGTAGTTGTTTTCAACTTCTACACGGAGATCGGGTATTGTGGAACTAAGCGGTTCTTCTCTCTTATCGATTCCAAAATTTGTGTAGCTGAAATCCAAGCCAAGCATGAGTGGTGAATTACCAAACCTGTACCCTGCCCAAAGGCCAAATCCAATTCCGGGATTATCGAGCTGAACTTCGAACTCATTTTGCGGATCAGCGTAGTGAAGATCAAACCCAAATTGAAATTCCTGAGCTGTACTTTTTTGGGAGTCAAAAACTAAAAAAAGGACTAAGAGCATTATGCTGAAATGAAAAAATCTATTTTGAAAATTTTTCATGTTTGTTATCTGATTTTATTGAGATTATTCAGAAGAATTATCATCGGCTATAGATCAAATAATTTTACTGTGAACATTTTAAAAGCAACCCTTTTCACCCGGAACTACACCTTCAAATTTTACCTTCAGATATGGCATTCCGCCTCCTGGTGAATGCGGCGCAAGTCTTTCATTGTAATAATTGCCTGAGAATACCGGTACTTCTTCACCATCTATCACCATCATTTCTCGTTTCAATTGTAGTGGTAGTGTAGTTGTTTTTATACCACCCCAATGTGAATCTGTTACTCTCAGGTCATCTAAAAAGAAAATTCTATACAAGCTGTTACTAAAGCTTTGATCTGAAGTATACTCCAGTTCTATTTCCCAGTCACCTTCATCTTCAATCAGGCTTTTATGCAAAAATAATTCATGTGTGAAATTATCTTCATTACTAAATGACATAACCCAGGCATTATTCCCAAAGATCATCTCTCTGACCCAGTCATCAGGTTCGTAGGGTGTAAGCGAAATACAGGTGCTTTCGTAATCGAACATGGTTGGAGTTGTGTATTCGAAAGCTACAGTCCTGGTTGGTTCCCACTGGCCGGTTCCTGTTGCACGCATATATGAGCATAGGGATTTCACTTCAAATTCGATGGTGTAATTGAAGCTTCTCTGTTCTGTTAGCCAAAATTCAATGGTAACCTCACCTTCCGTTGATGATTGATAGGTGCCATCAGAGCTGAGGGTACCCGGACCATCAATATCCCAAGTGAGATCGCTAAAACTGATTTCTTCCCCTTCAAAAATTGCTTCAAAGTTAACAGTCTGATCAATTTGCACACACCTTGGATTTGGCGTGATGAAAAGCGGTGATTCTACCACATAAATTCGTGCTGATACACTTCTATTTGGGGCGTTAGGGTGATTACGTGCTCCACCTGTACCTTCAGCTCTGACGACTACTAAATCCACAGTAGTCTCATCAGGCAGAATGTAGTCGGCATCTGTTTTTTCATTCCCAAAAACAACCAGGTTGCCATCTCCGGTTAATTCCCATGTTATATCCGGGTTCTCGGAGTTTGATACGTTGACCATCAGTGGCAAGCCGTCTTCACCCAATGGAATGTAAAATGGCGGGCCTGAATAGAATGAAACACCATCAATCGGTCTTGATGAGATCTCTACAGTAATCGGTTTAACTTCAAGTTCTGTATTTGCCACCCTTATATTATCAGCAAAAGTACCGGGACGAGTACTTATCCGCAGTTCTGATTTTCCTACAGCAACAGGGTAATACCGGGTTTGATCGGTTCCTAATGTGAAGGCATCATCTTCCATTTCGCCTTCAATGCGTATCAGTTCCCATCTGAAATATTCCTCCTCTCCATCGCGGTCGGGATTAATACCGCCTTCAATTTCATAAACCCTTTCAGGTATGGTGTAAGGACCTGATTCTGCAGTAATGCTCCAAACTTCAATGAAATAGCTCTGTGCTGCTTTCAAAACATTGATTGTCAGGTCATCTACTCCCGGAATCATTTTTCCAAACCGATCAATCGCCTTAGCAGGAGGCCCAATAATAGGTATCACACCAATTAGGTCCGGCCATGTCAAAGTCCAGGATGAGCTGTAAGCCTCGAGAGTTGCAGTCCATTTTCCGATATCTTCCTGATCTTCATTATAGATGAGTGGTTCAGCTTCAAGTTTAATTTCCTGAAGCTCGGAGGGTAAAATGCTTGTTTTTACAGCAATAAAAAGACCCATAGTTGAAAACAGATTTGCACCAATACCCGTATAGAGCGATGCTGGTGCTAAACCAAAAATGCCTGCAACTGCGGATATACTTCCTAATACTAATGCAGTTCCATCTATTGCTGTACCCAGAAAACTTCTTTCTAAATCTTTATAAAACGATTGGTCTTCCAGCAAAATGCTTAGTTCAGAGGGCGTAAGTGATTGATGAGCATCATTATCGAATTGTAAATTATTCGATTTACTTTTTTCTATAGGAAATTTTTTAGAGTAGCCAATCTCATCTAAATATTGAGCATGTTCCTCAAATGATTGAGAAAATTCTTCTAACAAAGTAAATAAACCGGCCTGTTGCATAATTGCATTCATGAGCTCCATGAATTCTGGACTATCTGTATCGCCCTCAACATCCTGAAAGGCAGATGCCTCTCCCTCGAGTATGGCACGAATACTATTTGGATTGTTTTTCCCATCAAGTGCCTGAATGAAAGAGGCCAGGCCGATATGGTGAAACTCTACATCAAAAATATCTCCTTGTTTCAGATCTTCTACATTATAGCCGTACGATTCAGTCAATGCATGTAATGATAATTCCAGATCAGTAATCACTTCTTCAACAGTAGTTGTCGAAGGTTCAAGAGCTTCGATGTAAAGTGGTAGTGGATAACAAGCAGCATCACCATCCTCATTCAGCACAATGATGTTTACTGCTCCCCCTTCTCTCCAATTACCCGGATGTACTGGAATAGTTAGCTCCGCATCTTCTCCATCCAATCTCTCCAGGTACGCAGCAACTCTCGTATCTTCATCATTCGCGTCATAGACCCATACCAGTGGCTCTTCACCCAAACCGGCACTTACACCGCTAACTGAAATGGCAGAAACGGCTTCGGCTGTATCAACTGCAAGCGAAAGGTCATCACATGAAAGTTCTGCTGTAATTTCTTCATCAGGTGCAGAGCCAGTGGAATCTGAACAGCCGTGCCAAATCAAAAGTGATCCTGTTGTAAATATAACCGCTATCAATCCCTCCACATAATTCTTACCCAATGCTTTCATTTTATTCTCTCTTGATTAAACTTTATAAGTCCAGAATTGCAACATCACCATCGCCATCCTCAGCAATTACCCGAAACCCTTCATTTTCATCTAAAAAGAGGTCATAAGTACAGGGTAGGTCTCTTCTCTCTTCAGAAAAAACATTTCCTATTCCACATCGGCCGTTGGAGTGATCCAGATATACGGTCATTGGCTGGGTGAATCCTGAATCGGTGATGGTAATGGTAACAAAGAAAGCGTTACTTGTTAGTGTATCATCGCCCTCAAGCGAGTCTTCTGTAACTACCGTACCAACGGACTGACCGTTAGACTGGAGCACCAGATCAAATTGTTGTTGGTTTCTCTCTTCCTCGGCAGCTGAGGTAGAATCACTGCAGGCAAATGATAGAAATGCAATGATCAGGGTTATTGCAAAAATAGTAAGAGATCTGTTTTTACAATTCAGGGTTTTGATACTCATCATCTTTATGTTTTTAAGGTTATAATGGAATTTTTCTACTCTAAATAGCCTAAACCGGATTACTTCTCCGACACTATTTCCCTGATAAAATTTCAGTATAGGTTTTAAGTGATAGACATTGAGTCTGTGTTGATGTGTGAACACAGTAAATTGGCCTGCTGAATAAGTCTGATACCGAAATCGAAGTTTACATCCAAGTACTAATAAACTATGGTTCTACCATAAATTTTCGTGTCAGAAGATGAGTAGTGTGTAAGTAACAGGAAAGGTGGCAGGGACATTATGGCTTCCTATTCGGGCCAGGGAGTCAACCCCTCTAAATCAAATTCCATTATCTCATTATAGCCCGTGCCAGAAATCATTCTGAAACCTGCCCCCTCCGGCCAACTGTCTAATAGCTCTTCATCCCTGACCTCATGCATAATAACACCCAGTTCAGGATTATCCACACCGCGATTTGACAATGTACCTGAATATACTATGTATACGTCCATATACGGTGAATACTCTACAAAAGTAACTCCTTCTATATCATATTCCTGCCAGTAAATCCGAATCAACCCAGATATTGTAAAATTGGATTCATCACCCATAACATATGCCCACTCAGTATTTCCACTTAATTCACAGATATGTATTTCACTGATGTCACCACAAATATTCCACAAATAAGGATGATGTATCCAATGCCGGGATTCTATGGTCTGGTTTACCGGATCGTAGTCATAAGGTGTAATATGCCACGAAAACATAAACGTGTAACCAGCATCAGTGGAGGGTACCCACACTTCAGACACCCCGGTATTTGCCGTAACAATTCGTTGTCTTCCAAATGTATAGGCGAATATGGTTGATAAATCTGAGCCAAATAACTCGTTATTCTTACCCGGTCCATGAACATTTTCAAGTGCAGCTACTATATCCGGAGGATTTTCTCCCCGGTGGATGGTCATATTCAATTCATTTTCGAACTTTTTGAACGTCTCTTCACCCATTGATTCAAGTATTCCTGTATGAATCCCATCCCGATATAAATCTTCATTTGAATCTGCATCTGTAGAAGTACTACAGGAGACTATAAATATCAGTATAAACAATAAATTACCATATTGGAAAATAGCTTTCATCTTGTCCCATTATTTTATTTATAAATTATAGAAGAGTGACTTCTTCATTGACTTAAATTTTTCAAAAAAAACAGGAAGCTTACACATCACTCTGAGACACATCTCACAGAAAAGCCATTATTTTTTCTGGCTTCGAGATTAGACAGCATGAAGTGTTGGTAGCTGTTTTCCCAGTATCTTGCATTGATATTGTCATGTTCCGATTTACTCCACCAGTATGTAATAGATCCTAAAAGACCATAAGTACCATCAAAAAAATCCCTGTAACCTGCGGGCAGAGATGTAAAACCGGATTCATTCGTTGCACCTTCGTTTGGAGATTGCCAAAATTCAGTTCCTTCATGTTTCATCTTTCCCCCTGCCTCAAACTGCCCTCCGAGGTGATCAGCAAGTTCATGCCAGTCTTCATCATCAGGCATTTTCCAACCTGCAGGGCATATACCATTACTGTTGTTAACCGTGTGCCAGTTGTACAACAATCCGTATGGATCAGCATTATCGGGGTCGTTTCCGTAGTACATCCAGCCACCTGACTGATCGTTAACAAATGAACTATTGCTCTCGAGGTGTGGAATTTGTGTGCCATTGCGATAGGTTGTTGTTCTGATATTTTCTCTCATCCAGCATTGGCTGCCAATAACAACTGTATCATATTCATTTCCATCCTGATCAGTCATCACACCGCAATCTGAAATTGCATTATCCAGTGTTCTGAAATTTATTTCATCACCAAATGCTGTACCCACACTGTTTTCTGCGTACGCTCTTACAAAATATTCGGTATCGGGATTAAGGTCAGCCATCATACTTATAAAACTTCCGGTACCACTACCATCATTTGTACATTCGTCACTCTTTGTGGGATTTCCCTCTTCATTCCAGCAAATGCCAAACTGAAAAACCTCTGAGCCCTGGCCGCTGATCACTTCACCTCCACCTTGTGCTGAATCTTGACCTATCGAATTTACAGCAGCAGTTTCAATTAATGGTAACCCGGCAAATGTAGCTGTAACTGATTTTGGTTCATTCATCACAATTTCTACTGATAAAGCATCTCCCTCTGCATCTCCACTCCATTCTGAAAATTGCCAATCAGACGCCGGTATTGCCGTTAGTTTTAATACCGTTCCATGCTCGTGTTCAGATACTTTTTGTTGAACAATCTCTTTGTGAACATCTCCTTCTCCATCAACTTGAATAGATAAAATATGCTCTATAGGCCTGAATTGAGCTATTACATGTTTATCACCATCCATAATTACTTCTGCATGTTTCTCTGTACCAGAATAATCGCCGCTCCAGCCATGGAAAATCCAGTAATCATTTTCTTCTGCTTGTATACTTATAGTTTCACCTTCAGCAGCCTCAGCAGATACCGGTGTAACCTGGCCACCATCTCCCGGCTCGGATGAAGTTGTGAGTTGGTAAAGTGATGTGCTATCAGTTGTACAATTAACAATTGTGAAAAGTGCTACAATTGAAAGCAGCAGATACAGTGATTTATTATTCATTTTTCAAGTCTATAGTATTTAAATCTATGTACTGATAGGTTTAGAACTCATACAGTTTATTTCTGATTAAATTCTTTGACGCAATCAATAATAGAAGCCAAAACCTGACAAACACTCCGACACAACATTTTCAAAATGTAGCAACCTATAGACATGAAATTACTTCTTAATCTTTTATGACTGCTTCTCTAAAATTCAGATGAATCTAATCCAGCTAATTAGGAATGGATTGATAAATCTTACGTCAGCAATTTTAAAAATAAAATGAGCCGCTTGATGAATAGTTTTCGTGTAAATAATATGACTACTTCCGATTCATCCTTAATTGCAAAAAAAGGGATGATTTATTTAAGCTTTGATATTTGATTTTTTCAATCTACTGAAAAGTCGATTTTATTGGCCTGGAAAATTCCTTTGGAATCCTATTTCATCATTACTATGGACAACATTACGGCTATCATTAAACAACAAACATCGGGCATAGATGAAGGCTTCATGAACGATCTGATGCCACTTGTGTATGAGGAGATGAAGATCATCGCGCGCAGGCAGCTCAACAGGGAAAGAGCCGACCATACCTTCAGTACCACTGCCCTGGTGCATGAGGCGTACCTGAAACTCTCATCATTCGACAGAATTGATTTAAAAAACAGTAATCATTTTTTCGGCATTGCATCTCATATTATGAGAAATATTCTTGCCAGCTATGCAGTGAAGAAAAATGCCCTCAAAAGAGGTGGCGACAGAAACAAGATCACTCTTGGTGATGAGGCTCTTGCCGTTGAGTATAACCTGGAGGATATACTCTCCATACACCACGCCCTTGAAAAACTTTCGAAGCTGGATGAACGGCAGGTCAGGGTAATCGAATGCCGGTTTTTTGGCGGGATGACCCTCGAAGAAACCGCAGGTGCTCTTGGAATATCCGACCGAACCGTAAGCCGCGACTGGGAGATGGCCCGCGCATGGCTTAATGTTGAGCTTGGTATCAACACCTGATGGCTGAACCAAAATGAGAGAACAGAACCCTTTAACAGTATGGAGAAACAAAACTGGGATAAAATAAAAAAGCTGTTTAATCGCGCACTCGATCAGCATGAAGAGAACCGTAAAGAGTGGCTAAAAGATGAGTGTGGTGAAAACAGAGAGCTTTTCGATATTGTCATAAAATTGCTGAATGCCAGGCAGTACTCCAGCCCTATAGATAAACCTCTGGACAAACTACCCGAGGCCCTTTTCACTCCGGAAAGTGAGGATAATTTGCATCGGGAAGTGGGCAAATATAAACTGATTGATGTGATTGGTCATGGAGGGATGGGGGTTGTCTACCTGGCAGAACGCAAAGATGGTGAGTTTGAACAGAAGGTGGCGCTGAAGTTTTTACGCTTCGGGATGGCAAGCAGAAAACTGATTCGCAGGTTTAAAAAAGAGCGGCAAATACTGGCAAAATTAAAGCATCCCAACATTGCTCGATTGTATGACGGCGGCGTAATGAAAGATGGTACGCCGTGGTTTTCCATGGAGTATATTGAGGGCCTGCCTGTAACCGAATACGCTGAAAAAAATAACCTCAGCATCAAGGAGAGGCTTCATCTTTTTAGAAAAATTTGTACAGCCGTTCAGTTTGCCCATCAAAATCTGGTGATTCACCGTGATCTGAAACCATCCAACATCATGGTAACCAACGATGGTGAACCGATGCTTCTCGATTTCGGCCTTGCACGAATGGAAGAGGAAAAATCACTCAAACAGCAGGAGATTACACAATCCAGCCAAAACTGGATGACCCTGGAATATGCTTCCCCGGAACAGATAAGAGGCGAAAAACTTACTACAGCTACAGACATTTACCAGCTGGGGCTTGTTCTGCATGAACTGCTTACCGGTCACAGGCCCTATTCCGTGAAAGGCTCTACACCAAGTGAAGCTGAAAAGATTATATGCAATACGCAGCCTGCAAAACCGAGTACACGGGCAAAAACTCTTGATAATACCCAGATTGCAGCATCTCCTGCAGAACTACATCGGATGCTGAAAGGTGATCTTGATACAATTATCCTGAAAGCACTCGAAAAAGCACCTGATATGCGGTACAGCTCGGTTGAACGGATGTCGGATGATATATATCGGCACCTGAGCGGTCAACCGATACTTGCATGCAAAGCGACATTGCGATACCGAATGGGTAAATTTTTCAAGCGGCATCGCAGAATAGTTGTGGCTGTTTGCATGTTGGTTGTGGGGTTATTTGCACTAAATACCTACCACACATCGCAATTATTTGAAGAGAGAGATATAGCTAGTCGTGAAGCTTTTAAAGCAGAACAGATCAATGATTTTATGATTGGATTATTCGAATTGGCTAATCCAAATCTAAATCAAGGAGAAATGCTTCGTGCAGATGAAATGCTTGAACAGGGAATAAACGAGATCACAAGCTTAGATTCACAACCTGAAGCACAAATCGAAATTCTTTATTTAGCTTCTGAAATTTTTAGAATTCTTGAGCAATCCGACAAACAATCCAGCACACTCCATCAGGCCCTTGATATTTCACTACAACATTATGGCGAGGAGCATGAAGTTACGGCCAACATATTAAACTCTTTGGGAACAGCTTATCTGAATTTAAGGTCGTTTGACGATTCCGAAGATTATTATTTAAGAGCCTATGATCTGAGAAAAAAGCTGCTTGGTGATAACCACCCAAGTACTATTTGTTCATATCATAACCTTGGCCTTATCGAATTAAATAGAGATAATTATGAAAAAGCTGAATACCATTTCAGAAAAGCTTCTGAGCATCAAAATACAGGATGTCATGGCATTGCATTGTATAATTTAGGTCAAGCTCATTATCACATGGGAGATTACCATTCAGCCAATAAATATTATACTGAAGCACTGGAAGTACGATTGGCTAAGTATGGTGAAAATCATATTTCAATTGCTCAAACATTAAACAGGCTTGGTAATAATGCCAGATATTTACAGGCTTATGATGATGCTTTAAACTATTATGATAAATCCATAAATATAAAGGTAAACCTGCTTGGAGAAAAACACGATGGAGTAGCGAGAACTCTGGAATCTAAAGCCAATGTTTATTTGTTTTTAGAAGAGTATTACAAGGCCAAAGAACTGTATTCTGATGCTAAGAAAATATATATCAGCAACAATGGTGAAAAAAGTATTGATAACGCAAGAATTACAAGCAATCTTGCTATTGCTAAATTAGAAACAGGTAATTACGAAGAGGCTGTTAGCCTGCAAGAAGAATCGGCAATTTTGTTTAAAGATATATTGGGAAATAACCACATATTTACTGCGCACATACTTACAAATCTTGGTGTAGCATTAAACCGAAAAGGAGATTACGGGGAAGCTGTAAATGTCTTAAGTAATTCTTTATCAACTAGAAAAGATAGATTACCGGAAAATCACTGGCAAATCGGCCAAACAATGAGTTTGCTTGGATACAGCCTTCACCATATTGGTGAAACTGAACGTTCAAAAAATAAATTAATTACTGGTTACCAAACCATCCTAGAACAACAGGGAACCGGTAACAGATTCACAATTGAAGCTTTCGAGCGTCTGGAAAAAGTTTATCCGGAGTTAGCATTAGAAATGCTTTGAAAAGTTAATGTAAGCAATAAGAAAGGTCTTAAACTGAATAAAAAACCCAAAAATATGTGCTAATTTTTTTCAGATCCTTAAAAGGGTAATGCATCTAAAAAAATCCGGTGATTCATGAGTAATGAGAATCAACCAGATTGGGATTGGATTTACGATTTCAGTTATTTTGAAACCGCTCCTTTAGATATGCACAATGTTGGGTATTGATCTATGTAGAGCTACCCGTATTTCAGGTGAATTAATTGTATGATGCTGTGAACAGGCAGGATAAAGAATCAGTTTTGTACTGGCTCGAAAAGGTTGAAACGATAGAAGATTATGACCTATTCAATGATTATGAAGGCTTGGTAAGTATTTCTCGCTACTGGCTGTCACAAAACAATACTTATCGTGCAGGGGATCTGATAAACAGCGCTGAGGAACTCCTGGCATCGAGAGAAGAGAATCAGGGGCCACGGCTTGCACGGTTACATGCTCTAAAAGCTGAAAAGCAGTGCCAAAACGGTGAAACATCTCTTGGCATTGAAACACTTGATCAAGCAGAGTCATTATGGCAAGAAGCAGAAGGGCAACAATCCGGAATTCAAACACTTCGAAATTACGCACAATCCTGCTCTTGATTTTTAAAAGTAAAGTAGCTTCTCCTAATCCACCAGATACTCTATTTGCAGGCCATCAAGCTCTGCCGGAGTGAGGATAACCACACTCTCTTCCGTTAGATCATCTACAATTAAACCCTCGCTATAGGTTAAAGAGAGCCTGCCGGGAAGTTCTGTAATTTCAGCACTCCACTCTACACTAAGCTCATCATGCCCGGCATCATCAATATTGAATGTCCACACTATTGCTTCAGTATTTTGATCTCTGAAGTCTTTCATTAACGGGCGGCTATCATTCACGAACCATGCATGTAATACATCCCCGGGGGGAGCCGGTGGCGACTCCAGATCAATTCCCGGATCGTAAGAATTTGTGGCTCCCTCAATCTGCCCAAATGTTAGTTCAACTACCTGGCTCATAGCTGAAACAGTGATAGAAATTTGATAATTGCTAACCTCGTCAATTTCTTCAGAAGGAATACCGTTGGTTTCATCATTATCGCTATCTGTAACTCCGCCACAAGCTGTTAGAATTACAAATATGGTTACAGTAAGTAAGACTGAAAAAATAGATTCGTAAAGTTTCATAGCTAATTTACTTTATTAATGAAATTTTTTGTACTTGAACCTGGTTCCCTGCCCTCAATCGAACCATGTACATTCCTGAGGCGAGATTACTTGCCTCAAACTTGGTGCGATACTGTCCGGTTGATTGATTTTCGTTTGCCAACACATGTACCCTTCTGCCGGATGCATCGAATACTTCAAGTGTTACGTGCGTATTCTCACCTATCTGATATTCTATTGTTGTTGCAGGATTAAACGGATTTGGATAGCTCGGTAGAAGCTTATGCTCTGTAATACTCTCTGTTGTTTCAGATACTTTTTGAATCTCTATCACATCAACGGGATAATTCAGGTCATGAGAGCGAAATCCACCGATCATCACGACTTCCTCACGGTTTCCTTCTCTTAATATTAACTGATACTCTTCACTGCCATGCTGATCGGATAAACGAATATTTACCGGATATTCAGAAGCTTCAATAGTAAATGAGTCTCCGGCCGCCTGCAGAACTTTATAGCCTGACGCAGACCGTACATCTAAACCTATCTCCGGTGCCTTTGGCGGTAGAATGTATCTGTACCGTTCCCTCCGTGGCAGCTCCTCTCTTGAGAGGTACAATTTCTGTGAGCGCCCATCCGCACTTTCCACAGTAAGTGCAGGAAGTTCTTCTTGTCCCCCATCTATTAATTGATGAACTGAATACAGATCAGTTGATGCAGAAGCTAAAGCTTCATGTAAATTTAGTTCTATAGTGCCTGCCTCCTCAGCATGGAGCCAATATCCTTTGCCAGGTTCGAGTTCATCCGCTTCACTGTATTCACCGTTATCAAAGTGATAAACCGGCGCTTGCGTTAATACTCCGGATGGATCGCCAATTTCAGCTACCGGCAAACTATATGCTATGCCCCCAATCATATTCCACCCTTCATTCAGAGATATACTCGTTTCCAGTACACCTTCACCTCTGATTTCGATTTCTATGCTGCTATCGTCGTTCGATTTCATCCAGTAGCCATCCGCACCGTTTAGTGATTCAGCTACTTCATATCTGTCAGAGAAACTGAATGCTGTGATAGTTGAACCAAGTTGAACTGTGCCATTCAGCGGTTTGCTGACCATCTGCCAGGAGTCGTTTGATAAGATAAGCCCGTCAAAAAAGTTGACAGGATCCGTGGAGGCGCTCTCTTCTCCTGCTGCATTTACAGCGGTTACAGCGTAAAAGTTCGACTGGTCTGGAATATCGCTATCGGTAAAGCTGTTTGATGATCCCGGAATTTCTGTTAGCAGTTCAATATCACTGGGAGATGCCCCTCTGTAAACATGGAATATATCTACATTATTAGCAGAGGACTCCCATTCAATTCTTACACCTTCATCAACAGCAATAACATCTGTGATTGATGGAGGATCAGGCACTATAGTATCAACTTCTTCAAATACAATTTGAGCGGTTTCTTCCAGCTCTATGCCTTGTACAGTTACTGTAACAGTCACTGTTTCCGCCGTGTTATTTGTTACCTGAACTTCGTATTCACCATTTCCTTCATTTGACAGATCTGAAGCAAGTTCTGCACTGCCACTTAAACTGATCGAAAAACTACCGCTGCTAACATTTTCCATTGCATCGCCACTCTCATCAACCAGATTTATCGTAACAGTTGAGGCGTCACTGCCATCTGCATCATGCGGACTGGTTGCCTCTACACTGGATGAGGATGCATCTACCACAGGATCATCCGGTTCTTCTTCCCGGAATTCAATTTGCGGGGTATCATTCAGCTCCGTACCGTCAACAGTTACCGTTACAGTAACCGTTTGGGCAGT
>JAFIES010000109.1 GCA_020832415.1 Balneolaceae bacterium
GATAAAATGGATGAGGCTTGTTTCATCATCCTGCCACCAGGTTTTCCATTCATCCGGTTCTCCTTTCTGCTCGGCCCACTCTTTAGTGGCAGAAATGTAGCCTATGGGAGCATCGAACCAAACGTAGAGAACTTTGCCATCATTATCGGGCAGAGGTACGGGCACACCCCAGCTCAGGTCGCGGGTAACGGCGCGATCACCCAGGCCGGCATCGAGCCAGCTTTTGCACTGGCCAACAACATTGGCTTTCCAGTTTTGGCGGGATTCAATCCACTCTTCAAGCCACGGCTGGAAATCGCCAAGCGGAATAAACCAGTGTTCGGTCTCTTTGATAATGGGTTTGTTACCGGTTATAGCGCTTACCGGATCAATCAAATCGGTAGGAGAGAGGGATGTGCCACATTTTTCGCACTGATCGCCATACGCCTCGGGATGGCCACAACTTGGGCAGGTCCCTTTTACGTAACGATCAGGCAGAAACATATTGGCTTCTTCATCATATAGCTGCTCTTGCTTTCTCTTGGTAAAAACACCCTGCTCGTGTAGTTTCAGAAAGATATCCTGGGAAGTTTTTTTATGTGTTTCTGAGCTGGTTCTTCCGTAGTAATCGAATGCAATGCCAAATCGCTCAAACACTTCTTTGTTGGCATAGTGATAACGGTCTACAATTTCCTGAGGCGTAACACCCTCTTTTTCAGCGGCAATGGTTATGGGGACTCCGTGTTCATCAGATCCGCAAATATGGATAATATCTTTGCCATTGAGGCGCTGAAAGCGTGTGTAGAGATCGGCCGGCAGATATGCTCCGGCAAGATGTCCCAAATGGATAGGGCCATTGGCATAAGGCAGGGCAGATGTTACTAATATTCGTTTTGACATATAAATATGTTAGCCGTTGTTGTAGCGGGCGTGAAAATAGTGTTAAGTCTGCAAAATTACCAATTAAGCAGACAACATGCTGTGGGAGTTTGAACAATCAGAGAGCTTTGAACTTCTCATAGAAAGCATAGAGTGCCACACCACCGGCAACGGCAACATTGAGTGAGTGTTTCATGCCAAATTGTGGTATTTCAACTGCGGCATCTGTTTGGGCCAGTAAACTCTTGTCCACGCCGGTTACTTCGTTACCGAGAATAAGGCACACGGGCTTGTTATCTACCAGATATTCATCGAGAGGAATACTTGAATCGGTCTGCTCAAGTGCTACAATGGTGTAGCCGGCACTTTTCAGTTTTTGAATTGCTTCCTCTTGATCAGTTATTTGTCGCCAGATTACATACTCTTCAGCTCCGATGGCCGTCTTTGTAATTTCAGCCCGTGGTGGAACAGGTGTAAATCCTGAGAGCCAGAGTTCTTTAATCCCAAACGCATCAGCACTGCGAAACGCAGCACCTACATTATAAAGGCTTCGGATATCGTGCAGCCAGAGAATAAAATGATCCTTCAACGGAGAGCTGCTCTCCAGGTTTTTTTGCAGGATCTGTTTGGTGGTGAGTTTTTTCAAGATTTACTAATTAAATACTAAAAGTAACGTAATGAATTTTTTTAAAGAATAATCGGAGTCCAAAACTGTCAAAAACATTTTAGAGTATATTAAATATATTCGTTTCTGTTTTTTTAGAAGAGATATTCAGTCTGAATATGGATCCGCCTGCATATCTTTAGCAGAGGTACACAAAAGGTTACGCGATGGTTCAATTACGTAGATTTGTGAATGAACTATCAACGAACCTCTGCAATTTTCAGAAAGAAATTTAAAGATATCATTAAAATGATGTAAACGTCGAAATAGCGACAAGACTATGACAGGGAGTAAGCTTGCATTTTAAGGCTTTACTTTTTGGAGATTTAAAAAGTAAAAACAGTTAGGAAGAACGGGATTTGGTTTTTTTAAAGTTAGGAAAATAACCATGCCTGCTAATTGATGAGTAGATATATTAGAATTAATACAAAATAAAATCTTTTTTGTGGTACAGATTTGGAAATGAAAAAAGAAGCGCTTTTATTTGATTGTCTACCGCTCTACAATAACATTGCAATTCTTAAAAATGAAAAATCTAACTGATGCAGATTTATCGATTGAAATTAAAAACGGTCGTGAAGCTGCTTTTAGAGAAATCTATGATCGTTATCATGAGCAGATGTATTACATTGCCAAAAAATATTTAAAGAGTGCCATCCTGTCAGAAGATGCAGTTCAGGATGTATTTATTAAATTATGGGAGAGACGAAATAATCTTGATGAGACAAAGTCAATAAAAGGGTTTTTATTTACTGTACTGAAAAATCATGTTTTAAATATGATTAGGGACAGGAAAAAAGAGATTCTCTCTTTAAGTGAAATACATGAAGAACAACTGCCACAGGAAAGCAGTACTGAGTATGACATCTTGCACCAAGAGTATCAGGGGATTCTTGAAAAAGGGATGAATGAACTTTCAGGTAGAAAAAGAGAAATTTTTGAACTTAAAACAGTTCAGGGGTATACAAATTCAGAAATAGCTGATCATCTTGATTTGAATATCAGAACAGTTAAAACTCATTACTACCTAAGTTTAAAATTTATAAAGATGTATCTTCACAAACATGCCGGAATTGTGATAGGATTAGTAGTTACAATGAGCGCAATTTTATATCTGTAATTTTATATCTGATCCAGAAAAAGTTTTTTGTGTTGCCAATCCTGTCTCATCCCCAAAAACTTTGCCTCTTTTTTACAAGCTCTTGTCTGTTGCTGAAATGAACTAAATTTTTTCTAATACTTTTTGTTCTCGATTGTGTATTGATTTAAAGAGTTGGAAAATAAATCGGATGATGAAGTATGGACAAAAAAATCGTTAAAAAATTCTTTGCTAATCAAGCTACCTCCAGAGAAACAGAAGAAGTTTTAGACTGGTTTGAGACACTTGAGGGGAAGAGATATTTACAAGAAAGCCTGGATATGGATGCCGGACTTATGGAAAGGAAAGAACTTCGTGAATTTGTCCCCGAGCTTGATTCAAAATATTTGTACAGTTCCATTAAGCATCGAATTAATCAGAGAAAAGAACTCTCTGATATTAACCATAGTTACAGATTGGGATTTGTTTTAAAGGCAGCTGCTGCCGTATTGGTTATCATTACTGCATCCCTGTTTTCTATTACTCAACAACGCCACTTGGATAATCAGGTTGCAGAGCGACAACCATTGGCTTTTCAAACGGAAGAAGAACAGCATCGTAAGATAACACTAAGTGATGGAACAAAAATTCGTTTGAATAGCAATTCAGAATTAATTGTATCTAAAGATTTTTTGGATAAAAACAGAGAGGTTAAACTTTATGGTGAAGCCTTTTTTGACGTTGACCATAACTCAGATTTCCCTTTCCTAATACACACGAATCAATCATCTGTTGAAGTTTTGGGTACGCAGTTTAACGTTCGGTCTATACTTGGGGATGATAACGTAAAGGTGGCTGTGTTGGATGGAAGTGTCTCTTTTAAAAACTTATACACTAATGGTATTGAACCACACTCTGTTACACTTACAAAAGGACAGTATGGTTATTTGAACCTTGATAAGCGATCAATCTTGGTTGATGAATTAGCAGTAGATAATTATCTGACCTGGAAAAGTGGAAGGTTTGTGTTTGAGAAGCTGAGCCTGGAGCAGGTATGTACACAATTACATCGTATTTATGGGGTAGAATGCAACTTTGAAAACCAAGAAATAAGCAATCTGCTTCTAACCGCCAATTTTTCTAATGAGAATTTAGAAAAAACACTTTCAGTTATAGCGCTTTCGCTGAATATCGAATTCGATTTACAAAACAACGGGATTGTTTGGTTTAATTAAGAAAAGAATTCGGAAAATGATCAATCAATTTAAGCTAATACTCAATTTTAGAGAACAAATAAACCCACCCATTCACCTATAACCATCACTTAAACATCTAAACATATGCCTACAATAAATACTACACATAATAAGTATTGGAAGCGGTTTCAATCGCCCAAGTTAGGTTTCCTTGTATTATTATTTGCTTTCTTTTCCGGTTCTGTTATTGCTGCAAACCAGCAATTACCGGTTTTTGAAAAGGAATTAATATTGGTGCAAGCGTTAACTACCAATCAGGCAGCTACGAATGAAAACTTGGTTACAATCCGGTTTTCTAATCTCTCCATTGCTGAAGCGCTGGAGCAACTGGCAGAGAAAATTCGGGTTGGAATTTCTTACAATCCCGCCATAATGCCTGATAAAAGAGTTTCTTTTGATAGCATAAACGTACCTCCTCACGAAGTTATTTATAAACTATTAGAGGGTACGAATCTGGAGCCGGTTTTACCACCGAGTAAAGATGTGATCGTAATCAGGGAAAAAGAGAATTTCATTGATGAGGAAATAGTACAGGAGACCATTCGTGGCACTGTTGTTGATGCACGTACAGGGGAACTTCTTCCAGGGGTGAATATTGTGATTCAAGGTACAACTTCAGGCACTACCACAAATATTGATGGTGAATTTGAGTTGAACGTTCCAAGTTTAGAAGAAAGATTGGTTTTCTCGTACATAGGTTATCAGAGAATGCTGGTAGATATTGCAGGTCAAACCGAATTAAGAATAGAGTTAATTGCTGATGTGGCTCAGCTGGATGATCTTGTAGTAGTAGGTTATGGTGTACAGCGCAGATCAGAAATAACCGGCTCCGTGGGTATAGTCAATGCCGATCAGATAAAGTCCACTTCCTTTAATGCATTGCAAGGTATTCAGGGGCAGGTAGCAGGTGTTCAGATATTCCAGAATTCAGGCTCACCTTCAGGAAGTAATCGTGTGTTAATCAGGGGAACTGGTACAATTAATGCTTCAACCGACCCGCTCTTTATTGTGGATGGGGTGGCAATGGAAGGCGGTATCAACTTTTTGAACCCCAATGATATTGAAAGTATAGAAGTACTAAAAGATGCTTCTGCAACAGCCATTTATGGTGCACGCGGAGCCAATGGAGTAATACTGATTTCAACAACCAGAGGAGGAACTGGTGAGCGCCTTACAGTAGCCTACGATAATAACGTAAGTATTGGCCGTATGAGAGGAAGAATGGATGTTATGAACGCCGAAGAATTTATGGAAGTTCAGCGAATTGGTCTTGCCAATGTTCCATTGTGGAGAGGTGGTGAAGCACCTGTACATGACCCCTCGTTAGATCCATTCCTTTTTGATGCTAACGGCAATCCGCTTTATGATACAGATTGGCAGCGGGAGGCAACACGTACGGCTTTTTCGCAAGATCACAATCTGCGAATTCAGGGTGGAACCGACAGATCATCTATTGGAGCGGTACTCAATGTGACAAATCGGGAAGGGATTTTTCTAAATAATTACATGAATCGTTACAGCATGAAGGTTACCTATGATGTGCAGCCCAGAGAGTGGCTGCGAATGGGAACCAATGTAACATATGCCAGAATTGATGAAAACCATCTGGAAGAAGGTGGTGGCGGACAGGAAGTGCGCCGAACTATTATTGAAATGGCTCCGATACTACCCATAACTTGGGGTGCCGGCTCACCAAGAGCTGGAGAGTATACCAATTCTACACAGGTAAACTCTTTGACCCTGGAAGGCCAGTCTAATCCGGTGCACAGGTTACTGGAAGAAGACCGCCTTCGAGAGCGAAACAATCTATTTGGTAATACCTATATAGCGGTTCAAATCAACGAAAATCTTGAATTCAGAACGCAGCTTGGTATAAATAATGAGCGATATGAAGAACGCCGATATCGCCCGAGTAATTTAGTTGCTTCAGGTGGTTTTCCTGATGGCCGTGCTAATTACAACACAAATGAAGTATTCTACTGGCAGAACGAAAACTTCCTAACCTATACTCAAGATTTCACACGTTCAAGAGTGACAGGAGTTCTGGGTGCAAGCTGGCAGGAAAGACGTTTCAGAAGTTTTGGCCAGGAGGTTTTTGGCTTTGCTGATGATTTCTTCCGCTTTAATAACTTTGGAGCTGCAACCGGAGTACAGTCACCTAATTCAAATGCGTTCGAGTGGTCACTCAACTCCTATTTTAATAGGATAACGTACTCGTATGATGATACCTATGTTCTCACGTTTACAAGCCGTGTGGATGGATCGTCGCGTTTTGGTGCCGATAACAAGTACGGGTTTTTCCCGTCAGCCGGATTTGCGTGGAATATCACAAATGAAGAATTCATGTCGGATGTGAATTTCATTGACCTGCTCCGCTTCAGAACATCGTACGGTGTAACAGGTAATACCGAAATTGGTGTATTCACTTCACTTGCAACTATCGGTTCCGGTACAACATTGTTAGGGGGCGGGCGCCAGTCATCGGCATTTACAACCAGGCTCCCAAATCCCAATCTTGAGTGGGAAAAAACGTATCAGTTCAATGTTGGTACAGATATTCAGCTGTTTAACCAAGCTTTAGATATTGAGCTTGATTATTACTACAAGTTTACAAAGGATCTCATTCTTAACAGGCCTGTACCGGCTACAACCGGCTTTACAACAATTGTTGATAATATTGGTGCCGTTTCTAATCAAGGTATCGACCTTAGAATATCAACTCAGAATATAAGAACACGAGATTTCTTCTGGTCTACTACTTTAAACCTCAACTATAACCGCAACAGGGTAGAGCGACTGGGAGCTGGTGATGAAGACATTTTCCCGGGACCAAATTGGGTTTCAGGAAGCCAAACGATTCTGAGAGTAGGCGAGCCGGTAGGTAACTTTTACGGGTTTATTCGTCAGGGAACATGGAGTACTGATGAGGCCGCAGAGGCAGCAGCTCGCGGATTTCTGCCCGGTGAAGCTAAACGTTCTCTTGACAGAGCTATTATAGGTAACGGACTTCCAGACTTCATAGGTAGCTTTATCAATACGTTTAACTTCAGAAACTTTGATTTCTTGGTTGACCTCCAATTTGTTCTTGGTGCAGATATTATGCAACAATTCCTGCATACTGCAGAAGATCGCCAGGCACTTACCAATGGATTAAGAACCCAATTGGTAAATGCATGGACACCAGACAACCAGGATACAATGTATCAGCGAATCAGGCATCAGCCTTTAGCAGGCCAAAATACACAGGCCGACAGTCACTGGATTGTTGATGGTTCATATATTCGCGGAAACCTTCTTCAAGTGGGTTATAATTTCAATTTGTCTCGTTTAGATAGATTAGGCCTTAACCGACTTCGCATCAATGCAAGTTTGGAGAATGCATTTGTGATACACTCAAGCGATTTCAAAGGTCACGATCCGGAAGCTTCCTCATGGGGTGGAAATATTCATGCACAGAATATTTTCTTCTATCAATACCCACGCCCAAGAACAGCTTCTCTTGGTGTACAATTAGAATTTTAATACTCACTACAAACTTTTTGGAATAATGAAAAAACTAATAATTCTTATAGCAGCTTTTGTAGTATTCACAGCGTGTGAAGATTTCCTTACGGAAAGCCCGAAAACGCAGATATCTGTTGATCAATTCTTCGATAAACCGGATGATGCCCGATCTGCGGTAAATGCACTTTACAGGGACGGCTCAGGAGCAAACTCTTACGACTCAGGTGGATTTAGAGGCAGCAACGTTATGGTTGGTGTTTTTATGAGTGGGCTCTTTGATAACGAAGCCAAAGGTGAGCGAATTGAAGGGCAGCTTGCCCATTCACTTCAGCAGGATCCGGTAAACTTCAATGATTATGCCGGCGGCTGGTGGAATGCAATGTACCGCGTTATTAACCGGGCTAACCTTGCAATAGATCGTATTCCGGGTATAGAAGGTATGAATGAAAATGAGCGAAACCGTATGCTTGCTGAGGCAAGATATTTCAGAGCTCACAATTACTTCAATCTGGTAAAATTCTTTGGAGATGTTCCATTGATGCTCGTGCCTGTGGAAGGGCTCGATGGTGCATTTGTTGAGAGAGATGCCTCTGCAGCTGTGTACAATCAAATTATTGAGGACCTGGAATGGGCACGTGATAATGGAAACCTTCCCAACGTACCTTTTGGAAGTGGGAATAACGGCAGAGTTACCCATGGAGCCGTTCTTACTACACTTGCTGACGTAAATCTTCAGCGTGCGGGCCACCCGCTTCTGCAAGATGCCGGTTTTGCACAGGCAGCTACGGCAGCTCGGGCAGTAATTAATTCAGGTGTTTATAGCCTGATTCAGCATGGTTCTGACCCAATGACGGATAGTGCTTTTAACCGTATGCGTACTTCACAAGAAACACCTGAATATATCTGGTCAGTGGAATATGATGGAGATATTGCAGTAAGCGAGTATCCCAGAATTACAGTTCCTGGGGCTATCCGGCCTGATGGAATAAGCTATGGTCGTACACTTAATATGTACCGTCCCATCAGTACTATGGTGAATATGTACAATCCAGAGCTCGACTTACGAATACAAAATCGTCAGTTATTTGCAACTTCAATTAATGATATAAACGGGAATGAAGTTCAGTTGGGTGAGTATGTACCTTATTTATGGTTCGAAGAAGGTGCTGTATTTGGAAACGCTCGCGGAACCCGGAACCTCAATCATGTGCGATTTTCTGAAGTATTGTTGATCGCGGCAGAGGCCATTGCTCGTTCGGAAGGGGTTATACCCGAAGCAGTTGGGTACCTGGCCGATGTTCGGGACAGAGCCTATTGGACTATCGACAGGGCGGATATCGTAGCTTCTCTTTCCGGGCTCTCTGTAGATGCATTCGTCGAAGAAGTTTGGAAAGAGCGTTACAAAGAACTTGCACTCGACTTTAAAGCCTGGCATGATATACAGCGCACACGCAAGTATCCGGTTACCAACTCTGAAAACCCCGGAACTGTTAATTTTGTGAATGTAATTGGTGCCGATAATAATTGGGGGGTGCAATTCAGTGAAAGAGATCTGCTTTATCCAATAGCAGATGCTGAAATGCAAAGAAATGAAAATCTTACTCAAAATCCCGGTTATTAATCATTCATTAATTGTACGTGCATCCGTAGCTGGTATGCAAATATCACCATATTGGTGATTGAGCCCCGGGCAGTAGAATGTTCGGGGCTTTTTAATTTAAACTGCTTGATAACTATAGAGATGAAGTTAAATTATTTTTCAGTTTTATTGATTGTTTTTGCAATTGCAGCCAAAGGCTGTGCAAAAGAATCATCCATAAATAATCCTGCCGACATTAAAGCAATAGAAGAAGTAAGTGCTGAACGGGCTAAAGCGTTTAACAATGGTGATGCAGAGGGTATAGCCATTCATTTTACCGATACAGGTGTGTTAATGGCACCAGGTTCACCGGCCAAAATCGGTCGAAATGCTGTCCGGGAGTATTATCAAGGGATATTTGATGAATTTAGCAACTCTCTTAACAGCTATTATGAAGAGGTCAGAGTTTCTGGTAATCTTGCAATTGGGCAGGGTGTAGCTGAAGTGATATCTGTACCCCATGAAGGTGGAGATACATTATACTCAACCTCAAAATACATCAACATTCTGGAAAGACAGCCAAATGGCACTTGGCAGACAACTCATGATATTTGGAATGATAATGAATAGAAATACCCTGCTTTCTTATATAAATGATCAATCAGGAACCCTGCTTGGAGTTGGGCCGATTAGTAAGAACTGTGTTGATGCTGTTCTTGAGCTTTCAGATGAACATGATATTCCTCTTATATTGATAGCAAGTCGAAATCAAATTGACAGTGAAGAGTTTGGTGGTGGATATGTGAACAACTGGACCACCGAAAGTTTTGCCGACTATGTCAATAAAAATTCCGGGTCAGGGAAAGTTATTCTTGCCAGAGATCATGGTGGCCCCTGGCAAAATAAAACAGAAGTTGGCAAAAAGTTAAGCCTATCGGCAGCTATGGATTCGGCAAAAAAATCTTACAAAGCTGACATTGATGCGGGATTTAAAATCCTTCATATTGACCCAAGCATCGATATTCATAAACATCCATCTCAGGATGAAATTTTAGAGCGAGTCTTTGAACTCTATGAATATTGTTTAAACTACGCATCAGAGCAAGCTAAAGAGTTAATCTTTGAAATAGGCACAGAGGAGCAGAGTGGCTTTTTAAATTCGAATGAAGATTTAAAAAAGGTATTGGATAAAGTACACTCTTTCTGTGATGAGTTAAAATATCCAAAGCCTTCTTTTGTAGTAATTCAAACCGGTACAAAAGTAAAAGAGATGAAAAATATAGGCCGATTTGAAAAGATGATGGTCCAAAAAAACGGGGAGAACGAACTAAAAAAAAGCATATCAGAAATAGTAGCTATATGTAACCAGGCAGGTATTTTTATGAAAACACACAACATGGATTATTTGTCACATGAGGCATTAAATATGCATACTGATTTAGGAATTCATGCAGCAAATGTAGCACCCGAATTTGGTGTGACGGAAACGAAAACGTTGCTATCTCTTTTGAGTAGCCATTCAATGCAGTCCTTAGCGAATCAATTTTTAGAATTATCCTATCAATCGAAAAAATGGGAGAAATGGATGCAAAATAAATCAGAGGCTACAGATAGAGATCGATCGGTGATAGCAGGCCATTACGTGTTTTCAACCAAGGAATGTTTACAAATAAAACAGGAAGCTGCCGATAAATTGTCAAAGAAGGGAATTGACCTTGAAAGCACTTTAAAGGGTGAAATAAAGAAGCAGATAACCAGATATTTAAAAGGTTATCGAATAATACATTGATCATTTACCTCACAGAGTAAGCTTGATACTTTTCTAATAGCACTGTTGCTTTCAGCTCGCAATGTTACACTCAATACCTGAGTTCGATTCAAAATATGTCGAATAGTATCGATAAAAGTCCCCTCCTTTCCAAGGAGGGGATTTAGGGGTGGTTTAATCATAGAATTAACCAAGTTATAAACTCAAGATCCTAAGGCTACCTCCCCTGACCCCTCCTTACACAGGAGGGGAACGCAATAATCAACACTTAACAATCGAACTAAGGTTCAATCAACATTTACATTCTTCTGCCTTACTGAGATAAATTGTTGCTGTACTCATGGCTATAAAAATAATGTTAAAGCTTCTAATACTTTCTATAACAAAATGTGTACATAACTATTGAAAGGCATCTCTTAATTCTTTTTATGAAGCGGTGTTGTTTACGGCTGAAGAATTTGTAGTGTTTTCACAAAGATTTTTCAGGGTGTCAATATTCATAATTGGCATAATCAGATCCAGCCAATCAGTTTTGTCTGGATGAAATTTTTAATAGTTAATTAAAGAGTAAAAATAATGGGAAAATCGGACAATACTGTAAAAAGAAGTGGAATATCACGTCGAGAATTTTTTGGTAAAACAGCTGTAGCTGCGGCGGGTTTTACCATCTTACCCAGTACGGTAATAAGTGGATTAGGGCATAAAGCCCCAAGTGATAAGTTAAATATTGCAGGCGTTGGAGTGGGAGGCAGAGGTAATGGTGTTCTTCGGCAGATGACATCTGAAAATATTGTGGCAGTATGTGATGTAGACTGGAGGTATTCAGAAAATGCATTTAATAATTACCCGAATGCAAAAAAGTATTGGGACTGGCGGATTATGTTTGATGAAATGAGTGATGATATTGATGCCGAGATGGTTGCAACATCCGATCACACACACGCAATTATTGCAGCTCACGCGATGACACTGGGAAAACATGTTTATGTTGAAAAGCCACTAACACATACCGTGTATGAATCAAGACTACTGACCAAATTAGCCAAAGAGTATCAAGTTGCTACACAAATGGGTAACCAGGGCTCTTCTGATGAAGGAATCAACCTGATGGTTGAGTGGATCAGGGCGGGTGAGCTTGGCGAAATCAGAAAGATAGAGTCATTTACAAACCGCCCTATTTGGCCTCAGGGATTAAATACACCTTCTGAAGAGATGGAGGTTCCTGATACGATGGATTGGGATCTGTTTATTGGTCCGGCTAAAATGAGGCCTTATCATGAGATTTACACCCCTTGGAACTTCAGAGGTTGGTGGGATTTTGGTACAGGTGCTCTCGGTGATATGGCATGCCATATTTTGGAAGCTCCTTTTAAAGCACTTGAACTCGGGTATCCAACCAAAGTTCAGGGAAGCTCGTCCATGTTATTGAAAGACAGCGCCCCTGTATCTCAAAAAGTGCGTTTAGTCTATCCAAGAAGAGAAACCAGTTTTGGTATACAACCAGAAGTTGAAATTGACTGGTACGATGGTGGATTGCAGCCTGTTAAGCCAGAAGGCTGGACAGAAGCCCAAAAATATAAGCCTGAAGCATGGCCCGGAGGTGGTAACATGAATCACAGAGGTGGTGCAGTGATATTCCACGGCTCGAAAGATACAATGGTATGTGGCTGCTATGGTTCTGATCCTTGGTTACTCTCAGGTAGAGTGCCTGATGTGGCACAAACCGAAAGAAGAGTTGAGACAAATCATTATATGGATTGGGTACGAGCCTGTAAAGAGAGTCCGCAAAATCGTGTTGAAGCCAAATCAGCATTCCACGAATCAGGTCCTTTCAACGAAATGGTTGTAATGGGTGTACTGGCTGTTCGATTGCAAAATCTTAATAAAGAGCTCCATTGGGATGGTGAAAACATGCAGTTTACCAATATTAATTCTAATGAAAGTTTGAGAATTATTATCGAAGATGGATTTACAATTGAAGATGGACATCCATCATTCCGTCGGGAGATGACAGATCCACTAAATGCACTTGAATTCGCAAACGGCCTGATAAAGACCGATTATCGCGAAGGATGGAGCTTACCTGATATGCCGGCATAATTGATCAATACATTTCAATTTCTAAAACAAATCAAAATAATATCGGCAGGAAATACCTGCCGATATCTTACATTGTATTTGGAATTCTGGTTCAGTGCAAAGACGATTGCAGCTGTGAATTAGCGAAAACAATGTTTTATAATTAAATAGAACTTTAAAAAAATACCTACATGAAGTCACTAAGTTTTTATTGTACAATACTTTTAACTGCCACTTTTATTTTTCTCATTGGATGTAACAGTTCCGATAATAGCTCAGAAAATCAGGAAAATAATGGATGGATTTCCATTTGGGATGGAGAAACATTAAACAACTGGAGAGCAAGTGAAAACCCGGATTCTTTTGAAGTGGTAGATGGAAAAATTGTAGTTGACGGTCCTCGGGGGCATCTGTTTTATGAGGGGCCTGTAAGTGATGCCAATTTCGTTAATTTTGAATTCAGAGCTGATGTTTACACATATCCGGAAGCAAATTCAGGTGTGTTTTTTCATACCCAATATCAGGAAGAGGGTTGGCCTCAGCATGGATATGAAGCTCAGGTTAATGCCACCCACAGGGATCCACGAAAAACAGGAAGTCTTTACGCTGTTAAAGATGTAATGGATGTTGCACCTCATAATGATCATGAGTGGTTTCACTACTACATTAAAGTTGACGGGCGCGATATCACGTTCAAAGTTGATGGAGAAACAGTCATGGAATTTACCGAACCTGAGGACAGAGAAGGCACCATATCATTAAGCAGTGGAACAATTGCGTTGCAGGCTCATGATCCAAACAGCCGAATATATTTCAAAAATTTGTATGTACGTGTTTTAGATTAAGTTTTGTAATTATTTTTTAATAAATATATTTCATCACTTACCTGTCTAATAAATTTTTTAACAGTAGTACCCCATGAGTTTTGAATTTAAAAAAACACGAGAAAAGTATGATGTAGTTATTGTTGGATCCGGAGCCGGTGGTGGTATGGCCGCCAAAGTGCTTGCCGATGCCGGCCTTTCCGTTGCTGTAATGGAGGCCGGAGGCAATTACGATCCAGCTAAAGAAGAGTATAGAACTCAGTTACGCTGGCCATGGGAATCACCGAGAAGAGGTGCGGGCACAGTTCGGCCTTTTGGAGATTTTGATGCATTATGGGGTGGTTGGGAAATTGACGGTGAGCCCTACTTGAAGGAGAAAGGGACCGAGTTTGATTGGTTCAGGGCAAGAATGCTTGGTGGCCGGACCAATCACTGGGGAAGAATATCGCTAAGGTTTGGGCCGAAAGATTTCAAAAGAAAAGATATTGATGGTTTAGGGGAAAATTGGCCTATTGCTTATAGTGATATTAAACCCTACTACGATCGAGTCGATAAATTAATCGGTGTATTTGGAACGAATGAAGGTTTGGAAGATGATCCTGATGGCTATTTTTTGCCGCCCCCTAAGCCCCGTTTGCATGAAATGTATGTAAAAAAAGGTGCAGAACGATCAGGAATACCTGTTATACCATCACGGTTATCAATATTGACCCGACCGGTAAATAACCGCCGAGGTGCATGTTTCTATTGCAATCAGTGTAACAGAGGGTGTAATGTGTATGGTGATTTTTCTTCCGGCTCCTGTTTGGTTCAACCTGCCATGGAAAGAGGCAGTGTTGATTTATACACAAATGCTATGGTACGTGAAGTAACCACCGATAGTAACGGACTGGCAGACGGTATTTCGTACATCGATAAGACCGATATGAAAGACTATCATATCTCTGCAAGATCAGTTATGCTTGGTGCCTCAGCGTGCGAATCAGCAAGAATACTGCTTAATTCAACTTCATCTCAACACCCAAACGGTCTCGCAAATGGAAGTGGAATGATAGGCAGGTACCTGCACGACTCTACCGGAGCAGACAGGATGGCAATTGTGCCCAATCTGATTGATCGTCAGCGTTATAATGAAGATGGAGTTGGTGGGATGCATGTTTATACTCCCTGGTGGCTCGATAACAAAGATCTTGACTTCCCCCGTGGGTACCATCTCGAATATTGGGGCGGGATGAGAATGCCGGGATATGGTACTGGTTTCGGGATGGAAAGCATGAGGCAATATATAGTAGATGAAATGGGTGAACCATCCCCAAATGGAGGTTATGGTTTAGGTTTGAAGAAAGATATACGAAAATTATTCGGTTCTGTTGTTGGTATTTCAGGCCGTGGCGAAAGTGTACCAAGCTATAACAACTACTGTGAAATTGATCCTGAAGTGGTTGATAAGTATGGAATCCCGGTTCTTAAATTCAACTATACGTGGAGTGATTACGAGCGCAGGCAGGCACGCCACATGCAGGAAACGTTTGAAGAAATTTTAACCAATCTCGGAGGTACTTTATTGGGAGAAAAGCCTGGTGTCGATACGGACTATGGTTTACACGCTCCCGGAAGGATTATTCACGAAGTGGGTACCACACGAATGGGAAACGACCCCGGCACTTCAGTATTGAATAAATATTCTCAGGCTCACGACTGTAAAAACCTCTTTGTGGTAGATGCCGGCTCTTTTGTATCTCAGGCTGATAAAAACCCGACATGGACAATTCTTGCTCTTTCATGGAGAGCTTCAGATTACCTTGTTCAGGAAATGAAAAAAGGAAATATTTAAAGATTTGAACAACCTATGGATCGTCGAGAACATTTAAAATTACTGCTCGCAGGCACAGTTGGTACAGGCCTTTTTATAACCTCCTGTACAAAAGAAGACCGGCAAATTAGTGAGAAAATCATAGAAAGAGGTGCAGGTTTTGGATATGGCCGCACAGAAGAAGAGAAAAAAAGGGATAATCGTCTTCATAGTGAAACATTTTTTACGGATTACGAAATGGAAATGGTTCATCTATTGGCAGACATTATTATACCGGCGGATGAAGAATCGGGTAGTGCTACAGATGCAGGAGTGCCCGATTTTATTGAATTCATGATGAAAGATATTCCAGCCTTGCAAGTTCCAACAAGGGGAGGTTTGATGTGGTTGAACATTGAATGCAGAAAACGATTTAATAAGACGTTCTTACAATGCAGTGATACCGAAAAAATGCAACTGATTGATGAGATTGCCTGGCCTGATAAAGCATCAGCTGATATGCTGTATGGTGTGCGATTCTTTAACCGAATGAGAGATCTGGTTTCTACAGGATACTTTACATCGCGTCAGGGTATTGAATATCTTGGTTATGAAGGTAATTCTCCGGGATTTTGGGATGGAGTTCCTGATGAAGTATTGAAAAAGCATGGGTTTGAATACGATCAAAAAACACTTGATGAGTGCATCAAAGCAGAAGACAGATACCGGATAGCTGAGTGGGATGATGAAGCAAATTTGTTATAAGTCATTTAATTATAACAAATACCATTAAGGCCTCTCTTATAGACTGATCAATCGTGGCAAGTATTAATCTTGTACCAGGCACCCCCATACTTTATTGAGATATTCAAATACCGTTCATCAGCAGGTTCTGAATCTATAAAATGAATTGAATCTGGATTACGGAGTAAGTATTGTGCAAGTATGTATTATTTAATCAGAAAAAGTATGAGACAGAGCAAGAATTTTGTTACAAGCATATTTGCACTTGCAGCCTTATTGAGCATTGCTGCATGTCAAAAAGATTACCACACCATCCAATTCGACAGCAGCCACGAGGTATCTGGGCAAATGATTGCCCTTGAAGATATTACGCCCGGCCTGCCCACAAACTGGGATGAGTACAACTATGTGGTTCTTGAGTTTATGATCACAACCCCGCAGCGGTTTAATGTTGGCTTTACAACAGATTATGGTTATAACGAATTACGGGTGATGAGTTACGTTCCAAATGGCTGGAACCGGCTGGCTATTCCACTACGGTTTTACCGGGAACCGCCGGCAGCCTGGCACGATCTGGCCGGTATGTACAATCAGCCCCGCCACACCGGATGGGTGAACCTGGGCGGTGGCGACAGAGGCCCGCTAACAGGTGTGGACTCCATTGGCGTTCGAATGAGGGTGCCCATTGGCGACCAGGAATTCAAAATTCGCTCGGTTTCTCTCTCTGTTGATGATCCCGGTGATGAATATCTTGAAGACACCCCCGCCGTGGATGAATTTGGGCAGTGGAACAAGGGTGATTGGGATGGAAAAATCTACTCACTCGATCAGTTGAGAGAAGAGTGGGAGGCAGAAGACAATCTGCCGATAAACACAGAAGCATTTAATTACTCGAAATACGGCGGTTATCTGAATGCAAGGGTTGACGAGGGTACCGGGTTTTTCAGAACCGAGATGGTTGACGGCCGCTGGTGGTTTGTGGATCCGGAAGGTTACCTGTTTCTTTCACACGGGGTGAATGTAGTGCAAATTGGTGGCGGCGGGAATGCAGTTCGAATTGACTACCGCCCAAATCTCTGGAAAGAGCTGCCACCGGAAGGCAAAGGTTTTGATCCGGAACAACCGGACAGGGCCTCATTTGGTATGTGGAACCTAAATCGCCGGTATGGAGAAGATTACCGTAAAAAAGCGATTGACAATATTTTTAACCGGATGAACCGCTGGGGTCTAAACACCGTTGCCAACTGGTCGAGTGATGAGGTTCGCCTGCAGAACAGAATTCCGTTTATGACACAGCTCGGCGGCCTGGGAATCGACGGCAGCCTGATGGGCCTGGCCGATGTTTACGCCCCCGGTTTCGAAGAGAGAATTGATGCTGCCGTTGAGCGATCCACAGAACGTTATCGCGACAATCCATGGCTGATTGGCTACTTTACCGGAAACGAACCGGCCTGGCAGGGAATTGAACTCAGGGTGATTGACCTGATTCTCGAAGAGAGTGATGACCGCCCCATCAAACAGGAGCTTATCCGGTATCTTGATGAGGAGGATACTCCCGAGAGGCGGGTTGATTTTGTTCATCAATCCTTTCGCATTTTTATTGAAACCGTAGATGAAGCCCTGAAGCGGCACAGCCCCGGTCACCTGAATCTGGGAATTCGCTTTGGCGGTGGTGCCCAGGAGGAAGTGCTTGAATTGTGTAAAGGAGTGTTTGATGTGTTCAGTTTTAATTCCTACAGCCTTGCGCCATCGCACGAATTAATGGATATGTTTATGGAGGTGACCGAGATGCCTCTGATGATCGGTGAATATCATTTCGGCACGGTGGACAGGGGGATGTCACAATCGCTCTGGCAGGTGGATACCCAGGAGGAGAGAGGCATTGCCTACCGCCATTATACCGAATCGGCTTACTCGCATCCGGGTTTGATCGGAACTTCTTATTTCCAGTGGCCTGATCAGGATTTGACCGGTAGGGCGTACGATGGTGAAAATTTAAATTGTGGATTGATTGATGTTACTGATCGTCCGTATCGGCATTTGGTGGATGCTTTATCAGAAACATCAAAACGGCTTTACCAGGTTCATGCAGGTGAAATTGAACCGTTTGAATATGTGATTGAACGTGCCCGCGGGTATGAGCACATTCCGGACCTTTGGAATGAGTGATAGGTTAATTACTAAAACTAAATTGGTTACTCAAATTACCATGTAGGAATTTGAGTAACCACATAAATAAAAAGCTCCATGAAAAATATCTTCTTCAAATCATTTTTTGGCATTATCCTCTTTTCAGTCAGCTGGTTTTTGGCAAATCCAACATCTGCACTTCAGGTTGAAAATGATGCAACAGATGAAGAGACTTACATAGTGATTATAAGTATCGATGGATTTCCTGCTTCTGCATTGTGGGATCATCGTATCCCGTTAAACACCATTCGTTCACTGGCACAGAATGGTGTTTGGTCAACACATTTTGCGCCATCAACACCTACGGTAACCTGGCCAAACCATACCACACTTGTTACCGGTGTATATGCTGACAAACATGGTGTGTTAACCAACGGGCGTTTTTTACAAACACATGTGGGTATGGGCCGTTACAGTAATTTAGATCGTGAACAACTCACTTCACATTCATCCATTTATGATGTGGCCTACCAAGCCGGAATGATCACCGCTGAGGTAAACTGGCCGGTTACCCGTAATGCAGAAACTCTTCACTTCAGCCTGCCCGATGCACCCAATGCTATTACAAATACCACACCTCAACTTGTTGAAGAGCTGATTGAAGCAGGTATTCTTCAGGATGATACAGATGCAACATTTCGTTCCGGCGGGATTCTCCGGCACGATGAAGTCTGGACGGCCACAGCAGAACATCTGATCATCAACCATCAGCCTAATGTTCTGCTATTTCACCTGTTGAATGTTGATGGAACTCATCACGAATTTGGTGAGGGCACCCGGCCCGGACTTACCGCACTCACACTGGCCGATACCCAGGTAAAGAGAATTGTAGAGGCACTGGAAACGGCCGGAATCAGAGATCGGACAGCCCTATTTATTGTCTCAGATCATGGATTTATGAACGTTACCCGGCAGGTGCATCCAAATGTGCTGCTTCGTCAGCATGGGTTGATTGAGTTAGATGAAGATGGCAATATGACGAATGCACGCGTTCAGGCTATATCGAACGGGGGAACAGCCATGGTATTTACTCTGAATGAGGAAACCCAAGAGGATGATTTAGCAAAAGCGTATGAAATTTTAAATGGAGCTGAAGGAATATCACGTGTATTGAAACCTGAAGAGTACCACGAATACGGACTTCCGCAGCCGGAGAGTAATCCAAATATGGGTAACCTTCTGCTCAATGCAGATCAGCATGTTTCATTCGGCAACAATGTTACGGGAGATCAACATATTCTGGACCTGGATGGTGTTCGCGGAACTCACGGCTATTTGAGTGATGTTCCCGAAATGAAAACCATATTTGTAGTATCAGGTTATGGCATAAAATCTGGACTTGAACTTGGCAGAATAGACAACCGATCGGTAGCGCCTACTGCTGCGAGAATTCTTGGATTAGTAATGGATCAGGCTGATGGTCTAGTACTAGATGAAATTTTGATCGATTAGATTTTAATGACTTAAAGCAAAAATCTGTTTCATTTACTTGTCAAGCTTTTTTACCTCGATTCAGTGTAAGTCAACAATATATTATTATGTGCCGAGAACTTATTTAAATATGTCTCTTTGATTTATAATCAGTTTTTAATGTGTTTTTTAAAAATTTGGAGTTACTACTCCGGAAAATTATATATTGAAACCAATTTCGAATAAAAAGAAAGAAATTAAAAGATTAGATTAACATATTGCATTGCCATAAAATTGATCCGGTAATGCTCTCTTAACTTTAAAAGAGTACATTCTTGCTTCTAAACTACAAAATCTTCATTTAAACCACCTTAACATGAGTAACCCAACCCGACGCGATTTTCTAAAAACCGGAGCCCTTTCAACCTTTTTGTTAGGATCAGGTATTGCCCTGGCCGGCGGCTGCAGTGCCATTCAAAACAGAGGAAAAACCAAAAATGTGATCTTTCTTGTAAGTGATGGCATGAGTGCCGGAACCCTCACCATGGCCGATGTGATGCTCCGGCGAAGAAATGGCAGACCATCCAACTGGATTAAAATGCTTGAAGATGGCACAATCAGGCGCGGGTTGATGGATATGGCCTCTGCCGACAGGATTGTAACTGATTCTGCCGCCGCGGCTGCTTCCTGGGGATGCGGACACAGGGTAAATAATGGTGCGCTTAACATTGGCCCGGATGGCACACACTATAAACCACTGACTCCCATCTTTCGTGATGCAGGAAAAAGTACCGGACTGGTAACAACAGCCGAAATAACTCATGCTACTCCGGCAGGTTTTGCAGTGAATATGGAATCCCGCGCAATGGGTGAAGAGATTGCTGAGCAGTATTTGCAGCGTGAAGTGGACTTTCTGCTTGGGGGTGGCAACAGACATTATCATGCCGAGCATCGCGAAGATGGCACAGATCTGTATGAGACATATCGTGAGGCCGGCTACATGGTGGCAAGAACCAAAGGCGAATTGATGAATGGTAATGCTACAGAAGGGAAAGTACTGGGTGTCTTCTCAAACAGTCACGTTCCATACACTCTCGATCATCTGAATACCGAAGAAGATCTTCAAAATGTACCCACTCTTGCGGAGATGACCGATCTTGCCATTCAAAATCTTTCCAAAAATTCCAATGGTTTTATCCTGCAGGTTGAAGGCGGCCGTGTGGATCACGCTGCACACAGTAATGATGTGGGGGGATTAATTTTTGACCAGATTGCTTTTGATGATGCTATCGAAGTTGCAATGGATTTTGCCGGCAACAGGGACGACACCCTTGTAATCATTACAACTGACCATGGCAATGCAAATCCCGGATTTAACAGTGCACCGGATGAGGATTTCGATTCCATAGGGGATTTTCGACACACCGCAAACTGGATTCGCAGCGGTCTGAACGGTGACAGCTCCATCGCAGAAATTCGGGAACGCTTTGAGTATGCCACCCGGCTTGAAATGGAACGCGAGCATGCCGAAATCTACCGAGAATCTGCCCGGGGCAATTACCGTGCGGCCTATTCACGGATGAACGGTACATCCGCAGTATTGGGGCAAATCCTTGCAAACTACACCCATGTAAACTGGGTTGGTGGTTCACATACGGCCGATTATGTAGAGCTGGCTACGTTTGGGCCCGGCAGTGAAGCCCTGGAGGGATTTGTGATCAACACTCAACTTTTTGATGTAATCACGGAGGCTGCAGGTGTGAAGGAGTTTATATCCGATGAAGCCACCGCAGAAGCTTAATATTATTCTAAGATTTCCCTTCTCTAACTAAATCCCGGAGATATGTTCTTCGGGATTTTTTTTGGCTTTAACCACATCAATTGAGAAGTGCATAAAAAATGTCACTCTTTCCTGAAGGTTTGAGTTCTCCTATGATTTCAATTCTTTTTCAGACTATACCTTTGAACAAGTTTGTTATCGACTATTGTACTGATCTAATATTACAATTTCGAAAATGAAAAGTGCTTGGTTCAATCTTTAAAATATTGTTGGGACCAAACTGTTAATTGATGGTTTACCTATATCAGAATAATGTGGATTGAGTAGGGAATGATGGCTTTTAGTTAAAATATGTGTTTAATCATAAGTAATTTTCAGTAGGGTTGTTTTTCGCAATCGAAACATGGTTTTTGATCACTTATATACATTTAACATATAGGTAACAATTTTTTAATGGGTTTCTTTTGTTTCCTAACAATTTGGTAAAGTAGGGGCTCTATAATATTGGTAATTATAAATCGATAAAAATTTGTAAGATCAAGATTTATTTTGTCTCAGAGCTTTATACAAATTAAAATTAATTTGACAGGTGATAGAAAAATTATGTATTTAAACACATTAAAAGTATTGGTATTCATAATGATTTTTAAGTTTTCTTGTGAAAGGTTGTGATGGGTTTAGAGTCGAAAAGTACGCATATCTATGACTCTCAGGAACATATGGCAGAAAAACTTCTGGCGAGAAAGGTTCGACAAGAAGGGGACAGAAATGCATTTGAAATGTTGTTTCGAGCTTACCATAGCAGGCTTCATGGATTTGCTTATACATTTGTACGCCAATCAGAAACAGCGGAGGATATTATTCAAACAATTTTTCTGAACATTTGGGCCGACAAAGAAAATTGGAATCCACCGGGCACCGTCAGAGAGTACCTTTTTGCAGCCGTTCGAAATCAATCTTTAAATGTGCTGAGACATCAAAAGATTGTTGCAGATTCAGAAGAAGAAATTATACGTAATTTCGAAACCATGAATAGTTCAGATCATCTGAATGAACACATTGATTACATAAAATTCAACAGACAAATTCAGGTTGGAATAGAGAAACTGCCCACACGCTGTCGTGAAATCTATCTTCTAAATCGAAGATGCGGAATGACTTATACTGAAATTTCTGAATATCTTGGTTTGTCTATCAATACAGTAAATACTCAGATGGGGCGTGCTCTTAAATCTCTTCGTGATCATCTATCTGATTTTCTACCTGTATTTGTAGCTGGCATTTCAAAACTCTTCTTATAATTAGTAGCCAGTATCATATCAGTTTTTTAAGCTGAAGTTCACTTCTTTTATATCTTGACACTGTTTTAGTATAACTATACCTGTTCTAAAGACTGCAAGATAAAAATAGCTTTTACTTCAAAGTTTTGATCTGCAGAATTAATTATCAAAAAAAAGATAAAAATTTGTCACAGTGAGAGAGATCTCAGGTGTATTAGCTTCTGAATATCACAAAAATCACTGACTAAAAATATAGAACATTGGACAAGCAAGAATATACATGGGAACATCTGGCGAAATATTTTGCCGGGGAATTGACAAGGGAGGAAGATGAAATTATGAGAACCTGGATTAAATCTGATCCTTTACGCGAAGATAAAATCAAGCTACTACATAAAATATGGAAAGAGTCTGGCAAGCCTTCATATACATTAAATACGGATCAGTCTTGGGAACGTCTTTCCTACTCTATGGATGAGATGGACAGGATAAATACCAAATTCATTCGAAAGAAATCAACAGAACGCTCACTTTTGAAGATCTACAGTTCCCAAAGAATACAAAAAGCTGGGGTCATGGCTCGTCGTATGGCTATTGTTGCGGCATCAATCTTAATTCTTGCAACCGCAGGAATATTGGCGCTGCAATATCAAACTGCCTCAGAAAATGAAATTACCGAAATCGAAAATCGTGTAATTATGACTCGTGACGGTGAGCGTGCATCCTACGTGTTGTCGGATGGTTCAAGGGTAATACTTCATGCCGGAAGCAGGTTAGAAATCCCAGAGAATTACAATTCCGAAAACCGAGAACTCTACCTCGAGGGGGAGGCTTTTTTCGAAACGGTCCATAATCCTGATAAACCTTTCATTGTACGCTCCGGGGATAGTTACACTCGTGTGGTAGGCACAAAATTTTTAGTTCAGGCTTGGCCTAATGTGTCTGGGGAAAGAGTTGAAGTAATAGTTTCAGAAGGAGAGGTGCTGTTTGGTAATAAATTATCGACAGATCTTGATGGTAAAAATATGAAAGTATTACTCTCTCAAAATCAACGCGGATTGCTTTCAAAAGGAGATACAACACCTACAGTTGCTGAGATTACAGATTTAGACTGGTACCTGGGTTGGACTGATGGGCGGCTTGTGTTTGAAAATCGGCTCCTTAGCGAAGTATTTCCACGGTTGGAGCGGTGGTATAACATCGATATCAGGTTCACAGATGAGACGTTACTCGATCAAAAAATTACAGCTGAAATTGATTATACGCTACCCATGAGTGATGTATTGGAAGGAATGGCTATGACATTTGGCCTGGAAATGAAAAGAGATGGCAGAACAATCACTTTTTTTGATCAAAAGTGAGATTAGACCAACAGATGAACAGAACTCATCTATTAAATAACCAATCGATTAAATAAAATAAAAAAACAGAACCAATAAATAAGGAGCAATATGTATACCAACATGATACGATTAATAGTACTTACTGTTTTTACCTGCCTTACGGTTCCTTTGCTTTATGCTCAGCAAACGGATTATAATTACAGTTTGACTCTGAACTATCATAATCAAATACCTGCAGTTAACAATGCAAGTAGTAGCCTTGTTTTAAATGAAGTGGTTGATCTGAATTTTACCAATGTTAGTGTGGAAGAGGCATTAACAACCATTGCTAAGGCAGCCAACCTCAAATTAATGTATGGTAAGTCTATATTACCTTCAGAGGATAAACGGCTTACGATTAAGAATAAACAGATGAGTATACATGATGCGCTATGGATGGTATTGGAAGGCACAGGACTTCAATTTGCGGTTTCACCTAATCGACAGTTGGTATTGCTTAGAAAAAAAGAATTGAAATCTACGGAACTACCGGAGCTAATTCAGGAAACTATTAGAGGTACCGTCATAGATTTTCAAACCGGCGAAGCGCTTCCAGGGGTTAATATTGTTGTACGGGGTACAACGATTGGAACCACAACGAATTTGGACGGTGAATTTACATTGGATGTACCAAGTCTACAGGAAACATTAGTTCTTTCGTATATAGGTTATGAACAATTGATAGTTAACATTGATGGGCGAAGTGAAATTAATTTTGAATTGAGGCCAGATATTCAAATGCTTGATGATGTAGTAGTAGTGGGTTATGGTACAATGCAAAGAAGTGATGTTACCGGTTCTGTTCACTCCGTTACCAGAAGAGAAATAACGGAAATAGGAGCTTATTCAATGGAGAGTGTGCTTCAGGGCCGAATTCCGGGTGCAAATATCTCAGCCGGAGGCTTCAGGCCGGGAGAGGGATCCACTATCAGGATACGTGGTACGCGATCACTCACAGCCAGTAATAATCCATTAATTGTAATGGATGGCATCCCAATTGAAGGGGGGCTGATGGAGCTCAATCCAAATGATGTGGAGTCAATAGAGGTGCTTAAAGATGCATCTTCAACAGCTATTTATGGATCAAGAGGTGCCAATGGAGTAATTCTGATTACCACCCGACAGGGATTCGACGGTTTCAGAGTTGAGTATCAGGGGCATGCCGGTCCGCAATGGATTAATAACAGGCTTGATTTGATGAACGCTGAACAATATGCACAGTTTGCAAGAGATGCATATATCGCACGAGATGGTTTTGCTCCTGCTGATGAAGCAATATTTGATGCCTGGGCTCTTGAATCATTACGGCTCGGTAGATCTGTAGACTGGCAAGATTTGATTTTCGGGCGGGGATATCAGCAAATGCATCAAATAAGCTTACTCGGTGGCTCAAGCAGTACCCGCTACAACATCTCCGGTACGTTTGATGAACACCTTTCTCCAGTCCAAAATAACGACTTCAGAAGAATTACCGGAAGGTTTAACCTTGATCATACAATTTCGAGCAGAATTCGATTCGGTATTTCATCACACATAAGTAACAGTTTGCAGTATGAATCAGTGAGTTTCGCAAATGTACTTCGCAATTCACCGATGACAAACCCTTACGATGCTGATGGTAATATTAGAATGTATGATGATGTTGGAGACAGAAACCCTCTTTTTGACATGCAAAGAGAAAATAATCTCAATGAAGGAGAGACTACCCGATTAATATCATCAGCATATGCGGAAATTCAGCTTATTCCGGAAAAACTTGAATACAGGGGCATGTTTTCACCTGATTTCAGATTTAGAAATGATGGCCGGTACAGAATGGATGTGCCATTTTCAACCGCAAGGGCATGGGAGAGAAGAAGTACAAGTTTAGTGTACGAAAACAGATTGCGATACACAGAGACCTTTTTAGGTGTTCACCGATTGGACTTAACGGCAGTGAACAGCTATCAGACGTTTGACCAACGTGCAACTCGAATTGACGTTTCCGGGTTGCCTTATGAATATCAGCTTTTTCATAATGTTGGCAGTGCCGATAGGGTAGACCTTGTAAGTTCTTCACTGAGTGAGTGGAAGCTCGAGTCGTACATGCTTCGGGCTAACTATTCTTATGATAACCGGTATGTCCTTACATTAACTGGGAGAATCGATGGCTCATCAAGGCTGTCGGAAGGGAATAAGTATGGATTTTTCCCCTCCGGTGCTATAGCATGGAACATTACCAATGAGCGTTTTATGCAAGACAATGACTTTTTTAGCGAGCTAAAATTACGTTTAAGTGTTGGTGAAGTTGGTAATACGGCAATATCTCCATTTCAAACATTGGGGCAGCTTCAGCTTGTGAATAATGGATATGCTTTCAACGATGTTGCAAGAACCTATTTTGAGCACGGGGATATACCTAACCCGGATCTTAAATGGGAGCGCAGCAGAACGTATAACCTTGGTCTGGACTGGGGCATAAAAGACGATCGATTCCGTGGTACAATAGAGGTTTACCAAACAGATACGTTTGATTTGTTAATGAACCGTCAGCTTCCTTTCACATCCGGCTATACAAGCACACTTGAAAACATCGGGGAGACCCAAAACCGAGGTATAGATTTTACCCTGAGTACAACCAATGTACATACCCGCAGTTTCATGTGGCAAACAGATTTTAACGTAGGCTATAACAGAAACAAAATTGTGAGTTTGTATGGTGGATTTGAAGATGATCCAGGAAGTGGTTGGTTTATTGGAAAACCAATCAGTGTAATTTGGTATTGGGATTGGGATGGAATCTGGCAGCTGGGAGAAGAAGAACAAGCGGCGATATATGGTGCAGCCCCGGGTGATGTTCGATTTGTTGATCAAAATAACGATGGTGTAATTGATGATGAGGACAGAATAATTCGAGGAGATCCATTTCCAAATTGGGTTGGTGGTTTAACGAACCGGTTAACGTTCAAAAACTTTGATATGTCAGCTTTCGTGTACGCTTCATTAGGCTCAACACATTATTCGCCAACACACTCCAGCAGCTTCAACGATTTACTTTCATTGCAGTTTGTTGCAGCTCAGACAAATCAGATGAATGTGAACTATTGGATGCCAGATAATCCATCCAATGAGTACGAGAAAC
>JAFIES010000112.1 GCA_020832415.1 Balneolaceae bacterium
AGAACTGCTTCGGAATATCAACGATCAGATCGATTTCATAACCACCGTAAATAAAAAAAGCTCCGATCTCGTAAAGAAATCGAAGCCATATGTACACTTTGGAACCCTGAACCCTGAACCCTGAACCCTGAACCCTGAACCCTGAACCCTGAAAAAATGCAAAAAATAGTCCCACATTTATGGTTTAATACGCAGGCGATAGAAGCCGCAGAGAAGTATGTATCTGTCTTTGGCAACCACTCTGCCGAAGCTTCGGTGCAGGCAGGTAACTCAAAGATTAACAGCATCACTAAGTTGCACGAAACTCCCTCAGGAGGTGTGGATTCGGTTACATTCGAACTTATGGGGCACTCATTCATGGCTATTTCTGCCGGCCCAATGTTTACAATCAATCCATCCATTTCCTTTTTCGTACAGATTGAACCAGCTGTTGAAGTTGACCGGATGTGGAATGAGCTGGCAGAAGGTGGGGTAGTGATGATGCCCCTGGACAAATATCCATGGAGTGAGCGATACGGCTGGCTGCAGGACCGTTTTGGCCTCACATGGCAAATTTCACAGGGTGACAAGAAAGATACCGGCGGACAAATCATCACCCCCTGCCTGATGTTTACCGGCGATGTGTACGGGAAGGCTGAAAAAGCGATCAACCACTATACTAATATTTTCCCAAATGCCGGCGTAGATGGCATTTTACGTTTTGGCAGTGATGAAGCACCGGATAAAGAAGGAAATGTGAAACACGCGCAGTTCAAAATTGAGAATCAAACCTTCATGATTATGGAGAGTGCGCACGACCACCAATTCAGTTTCAATGAAGCGATCTCTTTTGCTGTTAATTGTGATACACAAAAAGAGATGGACAGTTTTTGGGAGAAACTCTCAGCCGTTCCCGAGGCCGAACAGTGCGGTTGGATCAAAGACAAGTTTGGTGTTTCCTGGCAGATCGTACCAAGAGTGCTTAACGAAATGATCATGAATGGCACACCTGAGCAGGTAGATCGTGTCACTCAAACATTCCTGCCGATGAAAAAACTTGATATTGCTAAACTTCAAAAAGCTTATGAAGGCACCTAAACCAATGTTAGAAAGAGTGGCTAAGATCCACCAGCTTAAAACAACAGGAGTATACCCATGAGAAAACTCATCGTATCTGCCTTTGCATCATTAGACGGAATCATGCAAGCTCCCGGCGCACCGGAAGAAGATACCACCGGCGGATTTACACTTGGCGGCTGGATGTTCAGTTACGCAGACGAAAGCATGGACATCTCAGATTCAGGTTTTGACGGCAAAGGTCGAGAGCTGGTACTCGGTCGCAGGACCTACCAGATATTCGAAGCGTACTGGCCTTACCAGCCGGAAGACCACCCAACTGCAAAGTCGCTCAACGCAGCGAAAAAATATGTTGCTTCGCGAACTCTGACGGAGCTACTTTGGAACAATTCGACCCTTCTCAAAGGCGATGTCGTCAAGGCAATCAGTGCTCTTAAAGCCCAACCGGGGCCGGACTTGCAGATAATTGGCAGTAGCAAATTTGATTCAAACGCTCCAGGCCGCCTCACTGATCGACGAGTACAACGTGTGGACTTTCCCTGTGGTACTAGGACGGGGCAAACCACTCTTTGGTGAGAATGCCAGGCCATCGGCACTACGGCTTGTCCGTTCCCAGGTTTCGGATAGTGGCGTCATAATATGTACTTATGTATCAGGCGGCGATATCCAGCCCGGCTCGTTCCCAAGTACAGAGCCAAGCGAGAAGGAATTAACCCGACGTAAAATGATGAAAAGTGATAAGTGGTAATGAAAGCTTTCTAAAACCATAATAGTTCATTGCAATGCCGGATATGCCAACCTAAACCATCCGGATGAAATTGACATTCAATTTTAACTAAATGATATGAGAAAACTTATTGCAGCAATCAATATGACAGTGGATGGGTTTTGCGATCACACAGCAATAACTCCGGATGATGAAATACATCAACATTACGCTGACCTGTTACATAGCACAGACATTGTTCTGTATGGAAGAATTACATACCAGCTTATGGAATTTTGGCGAACTCTGGCAGAAAATCCTTCAGGTGAAAAATCTATGGACGACTTTGCTATTGTAATGGACGAAACCCCGAAAATTGTGTTCTCCCACACGCTTAAGAAAGTAGATTGGAAAAGTGCAAAATTGGCAAATAGAGTTCTTGAAGAAGAGGTTTTAGAGCTCAAAAAGCAGACGGGTAAAGACATTTTAGTTGGAAGCAGGAGTATAATTATGCAGCTGATGAAACTTAATTTGATTGATGAATTTCAGCTTTGCATTCACCCTGTAGTTGCGGGAGGCGGTTTACCATTATTTGAAAATGTAAACGACAGGTCTGTTCTTAAACTCATAAAGAGTAAAACCTTTCGTGGTGGTGCAGTAGCGCTTTACTATGAGCCAAATAATAACTGAAAGTTGATATGACACGTCAACCAAAACAAAAACGGACCTGCAGCGAGGGGCATACCTTTTACAAAAGCAGTGACTGTCCAACCTGTCCGATTTGCGAGAAACTGAAAGAACCAGCATCAGGTTTTTTAGCACTTCTGAGCAATCCTGCAAGAAATACTTTACTTCATTATGGAATTGACACCATTCAGAAGCTCACCGGCTACACCGAGAAAGAAATCCTTGACCTTCACGGAATAGGAAAAGCCAGTATGCCGATTTTACAAAAGGCTTTAGAGGAAGAAGGGCTGAAATTCAGAGAAGAGTGACTACAGGTATCAATAAAAAGACAGATAACATGAAAACCACAACGAAGTTTAATCCACTTATTACACAGTTTGATCTTCATCAACGGTTATACAACAACGTTCTGGTTGGATTCACCGATGAGGAGACCAACCGTCGATTGCCCGGGTATCCGCACATCAGCCATATAAAATATATTGCCGGCCACCTGCTCAATTCGCAGTATGGCATTGCGATGCTTGCCGGATTAAAAACGGAGGTAAAATGGAATGATCTTTTTGCCGTGATGGGCCAGTCTGAAGCCCGTGATGATATCAGCTATCCTCACATCGATGAAATCATGAAAGAATGGAACGACCTTTATCGACCCGTTCGGGAAAAACTGTATCGGATGAATGATGATCAACTTATGGAATTACCGCCGGAGCCTTTTGATGCTGTTTCTGAATCGAAAGGGCAGCTGTGGACATTCATCACACACCATCAGGCGTACCACATCGGGCAGATCGGAATTTTAAGACGAGCTTTTGGAAAAGATCCGATGAGTTATGAGTGAACAGGACTTCGAATTATCAGCGTATCAAAAATCTGTAATCAAATGAATCAACATCTTTTTTTCGCACATAGCGGAGGGCCACAGGGAAAAGCCGGACAGGGAAGTTATGATTTTGTGCAATGGTTACGCGAAAATCTTGGGGAAGCATTCCGGATCCATGCCCCTGTTATTGAGAAGCCGGATGCTCCCTCTTACCAGATGTGGGAAACGATGCTCGACAGGGAACTCTGCAGCCTGAACGGAGATGTTTTTCTGATCGGCCACTCATTGGGAGGCTCCGTTCTTGCCAAATATCTCTCAGAAAAAAAATGCCAATTTCGAACAGCCGGGCTTTTTCTTGTTGCAGCGCCCTGGTGGGGATCAGGCGGATGGGATGCCAATGAATTTGCTCTGAATACAGACAGGCAAAAACTTTCCCTCAAACAAAAGTTGATCCATATCTATCACTGTACGGATGATTCTGTAGTCCCCTTCTCGCATGCAAAGCTTTACAAAAAGTTCTTTCCGGACGCATTTCTTCATGAGTTAACCGGCAACGATCATGTATTTGCAGAAGGTCTGCCTTTACTTGTTGAGCATATCAGGAATATAAACATCAACCAAAACACCAAAGTTAGGTTTGAAGATGACACAAATACGGGTAAATAGTTTTTCCATTTCAATTGACGGATACGGGGCCGGCCCGGATCAGGACATCGATAATCCGCTCGGTGTTGGTGGTACTGATTTGCACCATTGGGCCTTTCAGACGCGCACGATGCAGCAAGTCGTGTTTGGCGAGGATAAAGGCACAACAGGGATCGATGACGACTTTATCGCTCAAGGTTTTAAAAATATTGGAGCATGGATACTCGGCAGGAATATGTTCGGGCCCATTCGCGGTCCCTGGCCCGACATGGAATGGAAAGGCTGGTGGGGAGAAAACCCTCCCTATCACGTACCGGCTTTTGTTCTTACGCATCATGCTCGTCCGTCCATCAAAATGGAAGGCGGCACAACGTTTCACTTTGTCACTGGCGGCATCCACGAGGCGCTTGAACGAGCGTGCGAGGCAGCCAAAGGGAAGGATGTCCGCATTGGCGGCGGTTCCAACACAATTCAGCAGTATCTGCGTGAAGGCCTCATTGATGAGCTTCACATCGCGATTGCACCAGTCGTGCTGGGTGCAGGTGAGCGGCTGTTTGATGGAATTGATCTGCGAACCCTGGGATACGAGTGTGGCCGGTTTGTGGCTTCGGAGAATGCCACCCATGTAATACTTCGGCGATAAAAGAAGATAGACGCCTGAATATAAAACTGACGTATGCAACTTCAATTAAAAACGGCTTATTATGTCACAAATCATTGATTTCCCATTCATTTCCCTTGATGGCCACATCAAGGACAGCGACGGTAAAATCGACTTTCATACTCCCGATGAAGAGATTATGGAGTTTGTGAATGAACGTCATGCGGCATTCTCCAACCACATTTATGAAGAATCCACATATGAGATTATGAAGTGGTGGGAAGACCCGCTTGAGATGGATTCTATGCCTGAGGTTTTTCAGGAGTACACCCCATTATGGCAGAAAACGCACAAAACGGTCATATCCAAAAAGCTTTCCGGACTCGATCCCGCACAATATACCGTGTGGCCCGAGCTTACTGCTGATGCACTGTCCGAACTTAAACAGAATGCATCCGGTGATATCATTATCGGTGGCAGTGATCTAACAATCGCGACCCTGAGTTTTGGCCTTCTGGACAGAATTGACCTGATGACTGTACCCGTTATTCTTGGCGGTGGAGAATCGTTCTTTGGAAAGATTCCCCGAACCGAATTAAAACTCCTGGAAACACACAGATTTTCTAAAGGGTGGATTTTTTCGAGCTATGAAGTTCTCAAATAGCTGACATAACCGAATGACGGACAGATTTTTAAAAACCATGGATAAACTTTCAAACAAACAATTAATGCAGCATGTTTTTGCCGAAATGGCAAAAGGCAATCTTGGCCCTTTTGTAGATATCATGGCAGAAGATATGCAATGGAGCTGGATGGGCACAGAAAGCTGGACCCGTACATTTAATGGAAAAGAGACTGTGATAAACGAGCTGCTGGCAGCGGTAAAAGAAACGCTAAAGGAATCCTACGAAGTTATTCCCCACCGATTTATCGCCGAGGGTGATTTTGTGGTGATTGAACACACAGGGAAAAACACTACTCCCGATGGCATGCCCTATCACAACAGGTATTGCTGGGTATGCCGGTTTTCTGGCGGGAAGCTGAAGGAATTACGGGAGTATATGGACACCGAACTGGTTACAAAAACTTTTGGTGCAGAAAATAAATCGTAAAATTTCAATTTTAAACCATATGTAGACCTGTCATGTTTCCGAAACCTGACAGGTCTATCTAAAAACTAATAATCATTCAACAACGATAAAATGAACAATACAGAATCATACATCCGCAACCGACAGATCTGGGCAAATTTGCCTGTTAAGGACGTTGAACGAACACAAAAATTTTATGAGAGCCTTGGTTTCAAGCTAAATGGCGATCACAAGAGCGGGCATTTAGTCAGTTTTTTTGCCGGCAGAGATGACTTAATCATTCATTTTTTTCAAGTGGATATGTTCAAAGAAGCTTCAAAAGGTGATGCAGCCGATCTCAGTAAAGGCAACGAAATCATGTACACGATTGGAGCAAACAGCCGACAGGAAGTTGACACATGGGCTGAGCAGGCAGAAAAAGCCGGGGGCACCGTGTTTGCAAAACCGGCAGTTTTACAAGCTCCCTGGTATGGATGCGGCTTTGCCGACCCCGACGGACATAAATGGAACGTGTTCTACAACGGTAAATGAACAGTGTACGAACCCGGCTTGTGAAACCGCCAAGACCGCGAAGGTACGCTAAGTTTTATCACAATCCCTACTTAACCCTTTGCGGCACTTTGCGCCCTTCGCGGTTAATAATCCCCTAAACTCAAACAAAAATTAAAATTACCATGAAATCAATCAACCCTTATCTCATATTCAACGGAAATGCCGAAGAGGCCTTCGATTTTTATCAATCCGTATTTGGCGGCGAGGTTTTTAAGATGAGGTTCAGTGAGATGCCCGGAACCTCGGAGATGCCGGAGCAGGATCAGAACAAACTGGCACACGTGGCCCTGGCCATTTCCGGAAATGATCAGGTTCTGATGGCATCGGATGCCGGTACCGGTCATGAAGCAAACATCCAGGAAAACGGGAATTATTATCTCTCCCTTGTACCGGAAAGTGCTGAAGAAGCCGAAGCTATCTTTAACAAATTATCCGAAGGCGGAAAGATCATTATGCCACTCGATGAAACAGACTGGGCGGAGTTGTTTGCCATGTTTGCAGATAAATTCGGTGTTCAGTGGATGATCAATTATGGAGATAAAGGGTAAGGTGAAAAATCATCCCAGATGATGGCCTCACTCGACGGATACATCGAAAGGTTTAAAAAACTGGACTTCTGAATTTACACCCCCTGCTGTTGCACCTTAACAACTAAAACCGTTAATAACAGCAGGGTTAAAAATATCTGAATCATTCCCGTTAATCTCACCATTTAACTCGCAATCTACTGCATCTTCACCCAAATTTTCTCGTGTAATCTTTGATTTTGACACAGGGTTGTCAGTTTCAGGTATTACGATTCAGAAATGTCAGATTTAAACGATTACAATAACACCCCCCGAAAGCCATCAGCTTCACTCTGGTTTGAACTTAAGCAAGCGATTAAAGGCACTGAATCCGACTACACAAAAATCGGAATCAGAAAAGCCATTTTCCTGCTTTCTGTTCCTATGATTCTTGAACTGGTGATGGAATCAACATTCGCCGTGGTTGACATCTACTTTGTGGGGAAACTGGGAGCTTCAGCCGTAGCCACTGTTGGGCTCACCGAAACCTATCTCTTTCTGCTCTACTCTGTAGCCATGGGGCTTGCCGTTGCTGTAACAGCAATCATCGCGCGCCGGGTTGGCGAAAAGAAAAGACGCGAAGCCGGATATACAGCCGTACAGGCAATCTTTATCGGGCTGCTTATTTCACTGCCATTTGCCATTGCCGGTATATTTTATGCGCAAGAACTACTCGCTTTGATGGGGGCTGACGAATGGAGCATAGAGTACGGCTACCGCTACACCCAATGGATGCTCGGCAGCAATGCCGTGATTGTTCTCCTCTTTGTGATCAATGCGATTTACCGGGGTGCCGGTGATGCTGCTATTGCAATGAAGGTTCTCTGGATAGCCAACGGCATCAACATTCTCCTAGACCCCATTCTAATTTTCGGATTCGGTCCTATACCGGCGTTCGGCATCGAAGGAGCAGCCATTGCTACTACCATCGGCCGTGGCACGGGAGTTGCCATTCAGCTTTGGATTCTTTTCCGTGGCGGAAAACATATCCGAATCAGCCGTTCGCAAATTGCATGGAGTTCAGCGATTATCCGTAACATCATCAAACGGTCGCTCGGTGGTGTAGGCCAGATGCTTGTAGCCATGACCTCCTGGATTTTTCTGATGAGAATTCTCGCTGATATCGGAAGTGAAGCCGTAGCCGGAGCCACTATCGCACTCAGAATCATGCTCTTTACACTGATGCCGGCCTGGGGGTTTTCAAACGCTGCAGCCACGCTTGTAGGGCAAAACCTGGGTGCAAACCAGCCGGACCGGGCAGAGTCATCCGTCTGGAAAACCGGGATCTACAATATGTATTTCATGGTTTCGGTATCTGTGATCTACTTTCTGTTTTATGAGCAGTTGATGAGCTTTTTTACGGCCGATCCGGACGTCATTTACATTGGAGGAGAGTGGATTCGGATTCTCTCCTACTCCTACTTTGTGTATGGCTGGTGGATGGTTTCCGTTCAGTCCTTTAATGGTGCGGGAGATACAATGACACCCACTAAAATCAACCTGGTTTTCTTTTGGCTCATCCAGATCCCACTCTGTTGGTACCTGGCCATTCCACTTGACTGGCAGCACTCGGGAGTGTTTTGGGGTGTTTTTGTTTCAGAAACTTCCGTAGGCCTGTTTACCCTCTGGCTATTTACAAGAGGAAAATGGAAATCAGTAAATGTGTAGCGTTTTTATGTGTTCCATCGTAATTCTATAAATATGGCTGTTACCCCTTTTTCGCTATTTGCACCCAAATACCCTGTAAATTCAATAATTATCACGATAAACTTATCATAAGAATCATGAGAAAAGAATCATCAGAATACCCGGCTTCATTAGACCGGATGGTTTCATTCATCAAAACAATGGACCAAAAAATTGAAGTGTGGGTCTGTCACCTGATCAACCAAATCGAAAACGAAAATTGCGACCCGTTATCCCGGGATGAATAATATCATCACTGACCCAAACATCCCGGAAATACCGGCTGCAGTAAAAGGATTTTTATCCATGTCACAAAACAATCAATTCGAACGCGATATTTACAAATCAATTGTAACGGGTATGAGCATTTTACTCCCGATCGGCATTGTTGTGGGATTGCTGAAGGGTAACATTTTGCTTGGCCTACTCGCGGGTAACGCTCTTGGATTAACCATCGGTTTAACCGTGGTGCATCTCAAAAAAAGAGCTGAAAAATGAGTAGCCAATCACGATACTAATCACGAGCATGGAAGACTTCCGAAGTCTTTGCTTATTCCTGATATTATGGTTGAAAAAACTGGCTCTATGTTGATTAGTGTGGGTAGTATTAAAGAACAAAGCACGGTAATCCCCCCTAATAAGGGGGGACGGAGGGGGGTGTGCTTGCATAGCAATGATTTGTACACCAGACACCCATCTAAATCTCTCCGTCAGCCGGCGGAAGACTTTTTGTTGCCTTAATTTTGAATTACCCACACTAATCAACATAGAACCAAAAAACTTAAGTATCATTTTACTTTTAAATCATCATTACCTGACGAGATCCGAAAACGCATGTTATTCACCCTGACATTTATTGCCGCTATCGGGTCTGCTTTGATGGCAGGCCTCTTCTTTGCTTTTTCCAACTTTGTAATGCAAGCCCTTGGCCAATTGCCACCAGCCAATGGTATTTCAGCAATGCAGGCGATAAATAAAACCGTGCAAAATGCACTTTTTTTCCTTGTATTTATGGGTACGGCTGCCATTTCCCTGTTTCTTATTCTAAATGCCATCATCCAATGGGTACCTTGCCAGCCAACCCGGTTTCTTTTCGGTGGATTATTTTACCTCACCTGTTCATTTTTGATGACGGTTTTTTTACATGTGCCCCTCAACAACCGGCTGGAACAAGCCAATACCCACAGTGAAAAGAGCCTGAATTTTTGGGACGTTTACCTCCGTCGATGGACTTCCTGGAATCACATTCGAACTCTCGGTTCGCTGGCGGCCACTGTTTTTTATATCATGGCTATGTTAACAATTTGAGCCAGCTACAAGTAATAAAAAAGCTGGTATCAAAAGTTCAACTCACATTCCATCCAATTTTTTTTGAATGGTGTTCATCAGTTTTTGATTATGTCAATTTCAAAAAAACGAACAGAATGCAAGATTTTTTTAGGTATCAAACTTTTCTGATGTGTACTACATACGCGGACTCCAAAACGTATCACATCAATTAACCAACGAAACCATGAACCTCTTTTTGAAAAATATTCTGCCTGTATCTCTTTTCATTGGATTTGGGTTAAGCCTGGCTTCCTGTGATTTGATCAATCAGGATGTTGGCCCGTTTTATCATTCGTATGCATCTATAGGAATTTCGGCAGATACGGTTCAGGTGGGCAGTA
>JAFIES010000116.1 GCA_020832415.1 Balneolaceae bacterium
TACTGCAGGTTCAAATTGTTTACGATACCACGCCTGTTTTTGGCATTCATCAGAATGTGAGAGGCACCATATTTACGTCACAGCTTCCAAAAACTACGCAACACTGGCTGCCGGTAATCGATCATCCAAGAACAGAATTCACAACTGAAATCCAGTTTACTCATCCAACAGGCTACACAGTTGTTGCTTCCGGGAGCAGGGGCGTATCTGAGCTGTTGAATATTGATGAAGAGACGGTGGTATTCTCATCAAACAGGCCGGTGCCTGCAACTTCTTTGGCATGGGTTTTGGGAAATTTCAGTCAATCACCATCCACAGCTGATAGCGATCAGGGTATGCAGGGTGTAGACTTCAATACATTCAGAACTTTTCGTGATGAAAGTAATACAAATATCCATTTCTATTCTGAATCAGACGATGATATCTCGTTAATTACAGAGAATGCAATCAATGCATACCTGAGCCTGAAGGAGTACTTTGGTGAAGGCTCTCCATTCAATGATCTGCATGTGATTGTTATGGATGATCACTTCTGGGAAACAAAGAATTACGGTGCCGGAATAATCTATCTGTTTAATGATGCCGGATCAGTTGAAGATCAGGTAAGAAGGGGAATGCTAGCCCAGTGGATTGGGGTACCGGTTAGAGAGATTCAATGGAGTGATGCTGATGCAATTCTGGCATTACAAGCCGTTACAATGAACAGACTTTTCGAATTTAACACAGTTGAAGGAGATGTTAACGGCCAATACGACAACTTTGGAGCAGCAAATTTTTCGCGCTGGCTAAATTTTTTAAATCAACAGGAGGCAGAGCACTTTACCAGTGATCTATCTTATACAAAAGAGGAGGGCCTGTTGGCCAATCTTAGTCTCCTGAGCTGGAATACACTGTCCGAACAAATTTATCATGGTACAGGTCAGCCATATTTTGGTGGTTTCACTCCTGATGCCATCGAAACCGAATCTGCTCAAGAGTATGTTTACCGGGCAACTGTGGAGTGGGAAGAGGGTGCCTCAACTGCACAGGTTCGTTTTGAAGCTGATCAGGGAGCTGTGGATGAGCTTGTAACAGTAATAGCAACGGAGGAGACGTTTACGGGAGAAAGAACGCATGAGATGACATTTTCCGGACGAAGTGAATCTGTAGTAATCAATGTGTCATCCGGAATCGAAAATTTAAAATTTACGATATCAGACAGGGATGATATTAAGCTGTATGAGTCCAAACCGTTCATGTTTTGGCTGCATCAGCTGCGTTCAAGTGATGATATTTCAAGAAGGGTGGCAGCTGCTTCAGGAATTTCTGAATTCACGGATAATCCTGATCTTCAGCTGGCACTTAATGATCTGTTGCAGATGGAGAGTAATCCGGAGGTGTATGCTGAGATTATACGATCAATGGGCAAACTTACCCGAGGTGCATCGGGTACAGATGAGCGGTTTATTCAAAACTCTTCCGTAAACCAGCACAGGTATGTGCAATTAGCCGCGGTAGAGGTTCTTGCGTATTATGAAGGTAATGAGCGTGTAAGCGGGCGTTTGCGAACGGTAATCAACCAAACTGAATACAGCGACATCCGTAAAGCGGCGATCTACTCATTGTTCGAAATTTCAGAATCATCAGAATTCAGAAGTGCGGTTCAAAGCTTTGTAACACGGGAAGCTGTTCTGGATGAAGTACCCCTGCTTTTAGAACTACTCGGGGAAAAAGGTGAAAGAGAAGCAGCCGTAGAACTTGCAGAAACATTTTTAGCACCTGAGTTTTCATTCAAAACAAGAAAGGGTGTGCTTGATATTATGCTTCGGTTTGATGAAGCACCATCCAACTGGAATGAAAGGTTACCTGCTCTGCTTGCTGACTCCGACCCAAGAATTCGTTACAGAGCAGCAGATGCCTTAGAGCGTCTCAATTCTCAGCAAAGAAGCCAAATCATTTCTGATCGGATTGATGATGAATTTGACGCAAGGGTGTACCGAAAACTTCGATAATTTCCAATTGGCAAAAGGTGTGAACCGGTTTATAAATTTCTATTTATGACCCTGAGTTCGATTCTAAAATGCTGATTATTGCGCTTCCCTTCGCGTTCAAAAGATAAGCCCTCCTTAAAAAAAGGAGGGGACTTTAAAGCATCCAAATTTCGTTATATTAATAGAACTTAGAATATGAGAGTTCGATATAATTCTAAAAGTATCTGACGGATTCATTTTTATTTAGTACACACGTTCTGTTACCATCAACCGGATTTACACTGCTACTGCTTAACCCACTTCAGCAGGTCTTTGAAGCTTGCGGAATTTCCATAGCTTAAGATTCCCACCTTATAGATTTTTGCACTCAGCCACATGGTTCCTGCAAATGTTACAAGCATCAGGAAAATAGCCAGACTTATCTGCCATATCGGTACTTCAGTTATGGCTATTCTTGTAATCATAAGGATTGGAGAGAAGAATGGTATCATAGAGCTTACCACAGAAAGTACGCTGTCGGGGCTTCTCCAGGTATGCAGCATGATAAAATAGGCAATCATGATGGGTGCCGTGATTGGTAACATCAACTGTTGGGTATCTGTGTCGGAATCTGCAGCTGAGCCGATGGCAGCAAAAAGTGAGCTGTAAAGCAAATATCCCAAAAGGAAAAAGATCACAAAAAAGATAATTAATGATGTTTCAATCGCAGGCATATCCAGGAAAAAGGGGAGTTCTGCCTGCGCCTCTGCAAGATCTCCTTCAAGCTGTGGCTGCTGGCTCATCAGCGACATAGCAACCGGCCCTGCAAGACTGGAGAGACCCAGAAACGCCAATATCCAGATACTGAACTGTGTGATAGCAAGTGCACCCACACCGGCCATTTTACCTGTGAGAAGCTCGATAGGCTTCACTGATGAGGCGATCACTTCGATAATTCTATTTGTTTTCTCTTCAATAACACCTCGGGTAATGTATCCACCATAACTGAAAATGGCTACAAAAATGATGATTCCCATCAACATTCCAACAATGGAGAAAAAGAGAGTATCATCATCCACATCCAGACCTTCGCGGGTTAAACGGCGGGAATCAAGAGCAATTCGTGTATCGTAAATGGCTTGTATTTCGGGAGATACCTCTGCACGGCGTAACCTCTCTTCACGAATTACTTCACGAATGTCTGCCTGCAGAGAAGTAAGCAGCTGAATGCCACCGCTTCCGCTATAAATCAATTCAAGACTGCGATTTTCTGTGATATTTTCTTCGGTAATAACGATATATCCGGTTATCTGCTCGCGCTGAACCATCGCACGCAGTGAATCAACCGGCATTTCAGAATAGTTTAAATATCGCGCTGCATTCATCTCAACGAGTGACTCAGCCACCTGGCTCGTTTCATCAAGAATACCAATTTCAAAGGATACATCACTTTCCCAAACGCTGATAAAAACCACAATGCCGATAAAAGCTGCAAACCCAACCGGCACCAAAATAGTAGCCCAGATAAAACCTTTACTTTTTACGCGTGTAAGATATTCCCGCTTAAGTACGAGAAAAATTTGTCTCCAGTTCATGCTAAAAGCTCCTTTTTATTTTTGATGTTATCTTCGCCCACAGTGGAGATAAATATTTCATTTAATGATGGTTCAACAAGCTGAAATTTGTGTATCTCAGCATTTTGCATGGCTTTAATCAGGATATCCTGCGGGTTCATGTCGTCTAAAATTCGGATCTCTGCAAAATTTGTGGACCGGTTGTTGATCCGGACATTTTTGAGTTCATCAAGAAATTCTGCATTACCTTCGAACTCGATAAGTACCGTATTTTTACCAAAATCTTTTTTCACCTGGCGCAGATTGCCTGTCAATACCACTTTTCCATTGTTAAACAGGCAGATATCATCGCACATCTGTTCTACCTGTTCCATTCGGTGAGTAGAGAAAAGCACAGTTTTTCCTTTTCCGCGCAGTTCAATGATGATCTCTTTCAGCAACTCACTGTTTATCGGATCGAGTCCGCTAAAGGGTTCATCAAAAATGTAGATGTCGGGATTGTGAACAATCGTGGCAATAAACTGAATTTTCTGGCTCATTCCTTTTGATAATTCTCCAACAGTTTTCGAGTGCCAGTCGTAGGCATCAAATCGGTTCAGCCAGTATTTGATCTGTTCACGTGCTTTCTCTTTGCTCAGCCCCTTTAATTGAGAGAGATAAACAAGCTGCTCCCCAACTTTCATTTTTTTGTACAACCCGCGTTCTTCGGGCATGTAACCAATCATTTTCTGGGTTTTTGCACTTACCGGAAGGCCATTAATTGTGATATTGCCAGAATCCTGTGGAATGATATAGTTAATCATCCGGATCGTTGTGGTTTTCCCGGCACCATTGGGGCCCAAAAGTCCGGTAATTCGTCCCTTTTCTACATTGAAAGAGACATTTTGAACCGCTTTTGTTTTACCAAAATGCTTTGAAAGATTATGGACTTCAATTGTTGGCATGGGTGTTTTGAGTCAGGTTAATATCAGGGTGATTTAATAAAACGCTTTAGGGTAAGAATTATCAGGACTTTTCAAAAGTATTAACATAAAAGATTTTATGATGAAGCACCTATTTAATACTTTATATTTAGATTAATAAATCTAATAATCGTTGCAGATGGCCTGATCTTTTTATTAATTCTACGGGTCAGCGCAGTGCAGATACGACCCACAAAAAACAAAGTTTCAGAATTCTTTATGAAAATAGTTCATATCACGGCTGAGTGTTATCCTGTTGCAAAGGCCGGTGGTTTAGGGGATGTAGCAGGAGCTTTACCAAAGTATTTAAACATGGCGGGTGATGAAGCATCTGTCATTTTGCCGCACTACCACAACAAGTGGATGCAAAATGCAGAAACAACACTTCTATTTGAAGGGCGGGCACCATTTGGCAGTTCATCATTTGCATATCGTGTAAGCAGGCTTAAGGTTCCTGAACTTGATTTTGAACTGATTCTTATCGACATCCCTGGCAGATTTGACCGTCCCGGTATTTATCTTGATCCGTGGTCAGGACATCCGTATTGGGATGAAAAAGAGCGCTTTTTCAGTTTTCAGATTGCTGCACTTGACTGGATTCAGTCACAAAAAGAGAAACCGGATGTGATTCATTGTCACGATCATCACACGGCATTGGTTCCTTTTATGCTTACCAAAAGCCACCGGTATCAGGAGATGAAATCAATCCCTACCGTGTTAACCATCCACAATGGGGAGTATCAGGGAAGGTATGATATGGGCAGTGCATCTCTGTTGCCCGAGTTCGACTTCTACAACATGGGAATTCTCGAATGGGACGGTTCTCTGAATGCTCTGGCAGCCGGAATTAAAACGGCTTGGAAAGTCACCACAGTTTCGAATGGATATCTGGGTGAGTTAAAAGAATTTTGCCACGGCCTCGAAATTTTACTCAGGCAGGAATCACCCAAAACATCAGGCATTTTAAATGGGATTGATAATGAAGTTTGGGATCCGGCAGGTGATCCCTATCTGCTTGATAATTACTCCCAAAGAAATTACAAAGTGGGCAAAAGTGCCAATAAGCAGTTCTTGTGTAACGAATTCGGACTGGATCCCGAACGACCTCTTTTCTCTTTTATAGGCCGGCTTGTTCGCGAAAAAGGAGCTGACCTTATTCCTGATTTGATTAAAGAGTGCAAAACACAGGGAGTTGAAGCCTCATTCCTGGTACTTGGTACAGGAGAGCCGTATCTGCATACAATATTTGAAGATCTGCAAGATAACTATACCGGCTATTTCGACAGCAGGCTTGAATATAATGAAGAGCTTGCGCACCGTATTTATGCAGGGTCCGATTATCTGTTTATGCCATCGAGAGTTGAACCATGTGGTTTAAATCAGCTCTACTCCATGCGGTATGGAACCATACCGATTGTTAGAAAAACGGGCGGGCTTGCCGATACTGTAATCGATCGCAGAGAAGAAAATGGATATGGATTCGTATTTAATAATTTCAATCTTGATGAAGCCGTAGATGTAATCAAACGGGGTGTGGAATTATTTAACAAAAAACGGTTATTTGATGCAAACCGTAGATATATCATGAATCTTGATTTCTCATGGGTTAAGGCGGCGGAAAACTACAGAACGATGTATAAAACAATGAATTAAAAGAGGACTACAATCATGGAAGAATCAACAATTGCAATTATTTTAGGTGGCGGAAGGGGTACCCGCCTTGATCCATTAACACGGCACAGAAGTAAACCTGCTGTACCTGTTGCCGGCAAGTACAGGCTTGTGGATATACCGATTTCAAACTGCCTGAACTCACGAATCAGAAAAATATTTGTTCTCACCCAGTTTAACTCTGCCTCACTCAACAGGCACATAAAGAACACTTACAATTTTGATCTTTTTTCGCACGGTTTTGTGGATATTCTTGCTGCTGAGCAGACACCCAAAAGCCAAAGCTGGTTCCAGGGTACAGCGGATGCAGTTAGACAGTCGCTCCATCACATGGCTAATTTTGATTACACCCATGTATTGGTACTATCAGGTGATCAGCTCTATCAAATGGACTATCGAAAACTTCTGAAGGTTCATGAACGCGACAATGCTGACCTCACTGTAGCTACAATCCCTGTTACTGCTGAAGATGCTACTGGTTTTGGAATTATGAAGACCAGTGAAGATGGCACCATTGAAAGTTTTGTGGAAAAACCATCCGCCGAAGAGCTTTCCATTTGGTCATCAGAAGTTTCTGATGAGATGAAAGCCAAAGGCAGAAATTACCTAGCATCTATGGGAATCTATGTGTTTAGTAAAGATATACTTTTGAGGCTATTCAAAGAAAATCCCGATGCAACCGATTTTGGGAAAGAGATTATCCCGAAAGCAATTGAAGAGGGCAGTAAAGTCTCCAGCTATGCATTTAGCGGTTACTGGACAGATATCGGGACGATCAGCTCATTCTTTGAAGCAAATCTTGAATTATGTGAAACTGTGCCTGACTTTAACCTCTACGATAATGATCAGATTATTTACTCGCGTGCAAGGTATCTGCCGGCTTCAAAGTTAACAGGAACTAATCTTGAGCGTACTCTCATTGCAGAAGGATGTATTATTGAAGCGAGCAGGATTGAGCGATCGGTAATAGGTATCCGGTCTCGAATAGGAAAGGGAACTACCATTGAATCTGCCATAGTGATGGGTAATGATCATTTCGCCACTCAGGAGGATTTTGATGAGCAATCTAACGAAAGGCCGCTAATGGGAATTGGTCAGCGCTGTTTTATCAGCAGAGCCATTGTCGACAAAAATGTGCGTATTGGTAATGATGTGAAGATTACAGGCGGATCGCACATGGAAGATGGTGAATATGAGAAGCATTCTGTTGTGGATGGTATTGTAATCATCCAGAAAGGTGCAGTTATACCGGATGGTTATTCAATTATCTAAAATTTGCAGGATATTAAAAAAGCCGCTTTGAAATCTTCAAAGCGGCTATTTTAAATCAGTTGAATGTGTAATACACTAAAGAATTCCCTTTAAGGTAACTCCAATCTCTGCAGGACTTTCTGCAACGGTTACACCGGCTTCGCGCAGTGCTTTTTTCTTGTCTGCAGCTGTCCCTTGTCCACCTGAGATGATCGCACCGGCGTGACCCATACGGCGCCCCGGAGGCGCTGTGCTTCCTGCAATAAACGCCACAACCGGCTTATCTACATGCTCTTTAATATATGCAGCTGCTTCTTCTTCAGCCGAACCGCCAATCTCACCGATCAGTACGATTGCTTCTGTATCGGGATCTTCATTGAATAACTTAACTGCATCCGTATGAGTTGTACCAATAACGGGATCACCGCCAATACCAATAGCTGTGCTTTGCCCCAGGCCGATTTTTGTCAGCTGATCAACAGCTTCATAAGTAAGAGTACCGGATCTTGAGATCAGGCCGATATTGCCCGGAGAAAAAATCATAGCCGGCATGATACCAACTTTTGCTTCGCCCGGAGTAATTACACCTGGACAGTTTGGCCCTATAAGCGTTGCCCCATGGTTTACACAAATCTGCTTCGCTTTAACCATATCCTGCACGGGGATTCCTTCGGTAATACAGATGATCACATCGATTCCTGAAATGGCCGATTCAATAATAGCATCTGCAGCAAATGCCGGTGGTACAAAAATCACCGAGGTGTTTGCTCCTTCCTTTTCAACCGCATCGGCTACGGTGTTAAATACTGGTTTGTCAAGATGTTTTTGGCCGCCCTTTCCCGGGGTTACGCCGCCAACTACATTGGTTCCGTACTCTATCATTTGGCCGGCGTGGAAAGTTCCTTCGCTTCCGGTAAATCCTTGTACGATCAAACGGGTGTTGTTACCAACTAATACACTCATGAATCAGGTTAATTATTTAGATTATCTTTTTATTTCAATCCCGTAAATATACCATCATTGGCTTTGATTGCCAAAGAACAAGGTGTATGAAATTTTATGATTCTGCTGATTTTAGTCATCGGATGAGTCCTCTCCAAATAACATCCATCTGTCTAATCTGGCTGCTCACCATGCAAAACTCATCCGATGACTTGGGAAAGGGGATGCGGGTGGTATTAGTCATCGGATGAGTCCTTACTTAACGACATACATCCACTCAATCTGGCTGCTCAACCTGCAAAACTCATCCGATAACTGGGAGTAGTAACTTGAGTTCTGTTTTCTTGCAACTATTATCAGAAATCCGTTCTTTTTTTAGATAAATTATTAAGCAGATATGAAGTTTTTTCAAGAGAATTTATATCACGTTTACAACAGAGGGAATCTTTCAAACCCCATTTTCTTCGATAAAGAAAACTACTTCTTTTTCCTGAAAAAGATGAAAACCCACCTTTCACCATACTGCGAAATATTGGCATGGTGCCTGATGCCTAACCATTTTCATTGGGTGATATATGTTAAAAAGCAGACAGAATCAAAAAGTCATAAGAGTATATTAAACTCTGAGCCGGTTGAAGAACTAAATAAAAGCATAGGGATTTTGTTGCGATCATATACCAGAGCAGTCAATAAGAAATACAAAAAACAGGGCTCTCTTTTCCAACAGAAAACCAAATCTAAAAATCTTAATAGAGATATTTCGAGCAAGGATGATTATCCATTAACCTGTTTCCTCTACATACATCAAAACCCATTACGTGCAGGTCTTGAAAATTATCTTGGTGAATGGGAATTTTCATCATACAAAGATTATATCGGAGCTCGAAATGGGCAGTTATGCAATATACAATTGGCTAGAGAATTATTGGATCTTCCTGAGGATTCAAGACTATTTGATGAACTATCCAGTAGGACTATTGATGAAGATAAACTAAAAAAGCTTTTTTGAATTAAACTATAGCTCTAAGTCATCGGATGAGTCTTCTCTGGATGACTTCCATCCACTCAATCTGGTTACTAATTGGGCAAAACTCATCCGATGATTTGGGAAAGGGGATGAGGTCGAATAGTCATCGGATGAGTCCTCACTGAATCACATCCATCTGTCTAATCTGGCTGCTTAACCTGCAAAACTCATCCGATGACTCCCAACTGATCAATCAGGCCGGCCACCCGTCAACACCCATTCAATGAATCTCTTCTCGACGTAATCTCTCTTTCTGCGTTGAAACTTTGCAGGGTTGACAATAATTTATCATAAATCTCTTGCTGAATGATAGACTGTCAGAATTTCAATATTGGATTCCCCTGCTGAATAGTGGTAGATAATCCGATACGAGTAAACCAATATTTCCCTAATAGATGGGTCATCAATTTCCGGTACAATTCGACCAGATTGTGGTGAATGCAGAAGTCTTCTCGTTTTTAAAAGAATTTCGTCAGTAAGAATGTCAGCAAATTCAGGTGCTACTGCGAGGTAATACTCTTCAATGGCTTCCAAATCTTTAATTGCCTGAGATTTCCATCGTATATGCATGGCTTAGACAATTACGAAGTTCGGTTCTCTTTTCTTTTTTTGAAGTGTTGTTCAACTTCTTGTTGAGTTTGCCCTCCATCTTGTTTCAGACCTTTTTCAATTTTGTGCAAAACAATTAACCGCTCAATAGCCTGCTCAACCGTTGCGTCTTCAGGCAGTTCTGCAATGGCTTGAGTAATCTTTTTTTTATTTATGGTTAATTCCATCATGATTTGGTTTGTCCGGTTCAGTAGTATCACAAATGTAACGAAATAGAATCAAAAAAAGTGAACATGTCATTTGAAACCTTTAAAATCAAAATTTTGCAGTAAATATTTTACCTAATCAGTCATCGGATGAGTCCATATTGAATTAGATCCATTCATCTAAAATGGCTGCCCACCTGGCAAAACTCATCCGATGACTATTATATAAGTTGATATGCTGATTTTCTCACAAATCAATCAAACTGCTTTGTTGTACAGCCTGCTTTTCGTTATCATTTCAGCATGATTACGGACGATAAAAAGGAAGAAATTCGCATGGCCGCTGACATCGTTGAAGTGGTAGGCGATTATGTGAAACTGAAAAAATCAGGTAGTGGATTTACAGGGCTTTGTCCGTTTCATAACGAAAAAACTCCATCATTCCACGTAACTCCCAAGCTGGGTATTTACAAATGTTTCGGTTGTGGTGAAAGCGGTGATGTATTTAGTTTTGTGATGGCACAGGAGGGTATCAGTTTTCCTGAATCGTTGCGAACTCTGGCCGATCGATACGGTATCGACATACCCGATGAGCATGTAGAGGGAGAGGATGAACGCACCAGACAGAGAGAAGGAATTTTTCATGCCCTGAAATTTGCGGGCCTTTTTTTTTACAGGCAACTGCTTGAATCGGACGAAGCCGAAAAAGCGCGTACATATCTTGAGAACAGGGGATACGATAAAAAAATATGGCGCACATTTGGCCTGGGCTACTCACCGGGAAATGATGCACTACTAAAAGCAGCTCGTAAGGAAGGTATTGGAGAAGAGTATCTTGCAGGTGCCGATCTGATCAAACCGAGCAATCGGGGAGACGGCTTTTACGACACATTTCGTGACCGCCTGATGTTCCCGATTTTTAATCCATCCGGAAAGGTGATTGCTTTTGCCGGACGCATACTCAATGAGAAGAAGAAAACCGCTAAATATATTAACTCTGCGCAGACGCTGGTTTATAACAAGAGTGAAGTGGTTTATGGTGTGAATTTCGCCAAAAATGATATTCGCAAAGAGGAAGAGGTAATTCTTGTTGAGGGGTACACGGATGTGATCTCCATGAATCAGTATCAGGTGAAAAATGTGGTTGCCTCGAGTGGTACTTCTTTAACATCGGGTCAGATTAATATTCTGCAGAGATATGGAAATCGCATTATTATGATTTATGATGCCGATTCTGCCGGACAAAGTGCGATGGTTCGTGCGATGAATATTGCCCTTGAACAGGGTATGGAGGTTAAACTGATGGAACTTCCCAATGGTGAAGATCCCGACTCCTTTATCAAACAGTTTGGGAAGGACTCTTTTCTTGATTTGAAGAAAAAGAGTGCCGAAGATTTTGTGACCTTTACCATTCAAAAAGCGGAAAAAGAGGGGAGAATGGAGGGTCCCGCCGACCGTTCTGCTACCATAAAACAGATTCTTGAAAGTATTGCACTGATACCCGGTGAGCTTGATCGGCAATTCTATGTACAGCATTTGCATCAAAAAACACAGGTGTACAGAAAAGGTACGGATCGGGAGCTTTTTCAGCAGCTCGATCTTATCCTGAGTGAGCGGAAACGGCAGGAATCATTTCGCAGCAGGCGCGCCTCACAGCCTCAGCAGGTGCCTCCGGCCGGCTCAATGCCCGATCGTGATTACTACGATGCACAAACCCATCAGGCTGACATCAAACCGGCCAGGAAAAAGCCGCATTATGAGATGGAAGTGATTCGTTTATTGCTTCTTTATGGCGAAAAGATGAGGGAATTTATAGGGCATAACATCGGTGAAGATCATTTTGAAGATGATGATATTCGTAACTTTTTCAAGGATATTATGGAGCGTCACAAAAATGGCGAAGATGTTGCAAAAGAGCACTATATGAATCGGGAAAGTCCGTATCCGTCTCTTTTGGGTAATATTTTGCTTGAGCGCCACACCGTTAGTGAAGATCTTGCCAAAAGGCTTGGAGGGGAATATCGACGTGATAAAAATCCGATCCGTACAGCCAAATCGTGTATGAAATCGCTGCGTCTTACATTCTGTGAACGCAAACGCCAGGAGATCTCCGAAAAAATTAAAGTATCCGATCAGGATCAAAAGATAAAACTGATTGAAATGCTAAGTAAACTTCAGAAAGAGATCTCCCGAATACAACAGATCTCATCGGATGAACTTTTTGATGATCCCGAATTTGCAAAAGATGAACCACAGCTCGGTTCCAAAACATTTGAGTATAAGATGAAGGGGAAAGGTTGAGACTGAAATTGAGGTTGAGATTAAGGTTTATGTAAAGGTTAAGGTTGAGGGAAAGGTTAAGTTTAGAAAATCTAATTATAAATTATATAAAGCACTGTACAGGAATTAGTTAGAATAAAAGATTAAAATAATTATATCTATTATTATGAATAAGGATTTGGAAATTGCGAGGATTGCCGCCCGTGAGGGCGTACGGGTTATCAAAGAGTTTCGGGAAAAGGGTATCAAGATTAAAGAGAAAGGGTTTCACGATCTTGTGACTGATGCTGATGTTGCGGCTGAGAAAGCGATACTCGCTGTTATTAAGGAGAATTTCCCTGAAGATGATATCCTCGCAGAGGAGTCGGCCGATCACGACTCACTTAACACAAACCGCACATGGATTATTGATCCGATTGATGGAACCACGAATTTTGCTAATGATTTCCCCATTTATTGTGTTTCAGTAGCTCTCTGGGAAAACAAAGAACCGAAAGTTGGAGTTGTGATTGAAGTAAACCGTGATGAAGAGTTTACGGCAGTTGCGGGTGAAGGTGCTTATTTGAATGGAAAAAAAATCCGTGTTTCGAAAACGTCAAAAGCCAGGAATGGTTTTGTTGCTACAGGATTTCCGTACAACGATCTCTCTCTTGTAGATCCATACCTTGCATTATTCCGTGTGCTGATGCAAGAACTTCAAGGGATTCGGCGTCCCGGTGCAGCTTCGTATGACCTTTGCAATGTTGCTTGTGGCCGCTTTGATGGTTTTTATGAATATTCACTCCACATTTGGGATGTGGCTGCTGCAGCACTCATTATCCGTGAAGCAGGCGGAATTGTTACCGACTGGAATGGAGAAGATGGATGGGCCTTTGGGCAGCGTGTGGTGGCCGGCAACGAATACTTTCATGCCTATCTGCTTGAGAAAATTCAGGAGTTCATTCCGGAAGAGTCTCGCAAGAATGTTGGCTGACAGGTTCTTTTTAACTTCGATTGTAGAATCAATACTTGTTGCACTTATTACTTGAACTCAGATTTGAAATAAATATGAACAAAATCGGAATTCGGCATGAGGATAAATACAATCTTGAACGGAGAACACCACTTGTTCCCAACGATATTGCTGATCTGATAAAGGGTGGTGTGGAACTTTCCGTAGAACGTTCTGATAAGCGAGTTTTCAGAAATGATGAGTTTGAAAAAGCAGGGGCAATTTTAACAGATCACCTGGATCACTGTGATGTAATTATGGGTGTGAAGGAGATGCCGGAAGATTATTTTGAGGCAGGTAAAACCTACGTTTTTTTCTCTCATGTGATAAAAGGCCAGCCCTACAATATGCCAATGTTGAAAAATTTGATGAAATCCGGAAGTACGTTGATTGATTACGAGAAAATAACTGACGAAAAAGGCAGACGCTTGATTTTCTTTGGGAGATATGCCGGTCTCGCTGGTATGATTAACACACTCTGGACTGTTGGTCAGCGATATCAAAAACTGGGTGTTGGAAATCCTTTTTCGCAGCTTAAACAAGCGTATACATACAACTCTCTGGATGAAGCCAGGTCGGAAATCATAGATATTGCGAAGAGTATAAAAACGAATGGACTTCCAGATGTAATGAAACCACTTATCATCGCCATTACCGGGGATGGAAATGTATCACAAGGCGCCCTGGAAATAGCTAAATTGCTCGATGCTGATTCCTTCACTGCCAAAGAATTAAAAAATGGTGATCATAACTCAGATAGTCCACTTATCATCGTAAACATCTTGCCACAGGATTACCTCAGCCATAAAGAAGGCCTCCAATTTGACCTGAACGATTACATCAAAAATCCTGAAAAGTATGAATCTTCAATTGAAGAGCTTCTGCCCAATATAAATGTGTTTGTAAATGGAATTTACTGGGATGATCGCTATCCAAAGCTGATCAAAAAGGATTGGCTGATGGAGCGGGTAAAATCTAATTCACTCAACTTAAAGGTAATAGGGGATATTACCTGCGATGTTCATGGTTCAGTGGAGTGCTCAGAGAAAGCTACTGAGATTGAGGACCCCGTATTTATATATGATCCAACTTCAGATAAATACAGAATGGGTTTCAATGGTGAAGGTGTTGCAGTTATGGCTGTAGATATTTTGCCAAGTGAATTGCCCCGGGAATCTTCAGAACATTTTAGTTCATCACTAAAACCATTTATTAGCTCTCTTGCAAGTGCTGATTTTTCTGTCTCTTTCGATGAACTTAATCTTGCGGAAGAGCTGAAAAGGGCCATTATTGTTTATAAAGGTTCTCTCACCGATCAGTATGCTTATCTTGATGAATATCTGTAGAACTGATTCAAAAAAGATTAACAGGTAAAGAGTTGCAAACTGATTGATTCAGACCGGTTCTTTATTTAGATTTGTTCTAAATAAAAACCAATAAAAAGTACCTGAATCCATGTTAAAAAAGCTATTACTGGGAATCTTTTCTCTTCTAATACTCGCTTCGTGCGCGCAGAAAGATGAACTCAACATCTATTCATCCCGCCATTACGATACCGATATTTCACTTTACAACCAGTTTACGGAAGAAACAGGTATAGAGATTAACCTGATTGAGGGATCAAGTGACGAATTGATCGAACGTATCCGAAATGAGGGCATAAAC